>NZ_JBEBPO010000039.1:0-20818 GCF_040395855.1 Herminiimonas fonticola
CGTGAAAATGGCGTCAGCGTCGATGAAGCAGGTTTTGCCGCCGCGATGGAAAAACAGAAGGCAGCAGGTCGCGCAGCCGGCAAGTTCAAGATGGAACGCGCGGTGGAATACACCGGCGCGGGTAACGTTTTTACCGGCTACGAAAATCTGCAAGAAGACGCGAGCGTAGTCGGACTGTATTTTGAGGGCACTGCCGTCAACGAATTGAAAGAAGGCCAGGCCGGCATCGTCGTACTCGACACCACGCCGTTCTATGCGGAAAGCGGCGGCCAGGTTGGCGATCAGGGTTTTGTCTCGGCCGAAGGCGTGCAGTTCGGCGTCGAAGATACGCAAAAAATCAAGGCCGATGTATTCGGTCATCACGGTGTACAGACGCAAGGTACATTGAAGGTTGGCGACAAGGTGAAAGCTGCGGTCGATGGCGCACGCCGTGCCGCCACCATGCGCAATCACTCGGTCACGCACATCATGCATAAAGCCTTGCGCGAAGTGCTGGGCGAGCATGTGCAGCAAAAAGGTTCGCTGGTCGATGCAGAAAAAACGCGTTTCGACTTTGCCCACAATGCGCCTGTCACGCACGAGCAGATTCTGGAAATAGAAAAACGCGTGAATGCAGAAATCCTCGCCAACTCGGATACGCAAGCGCGCGTGATGGATATTGAATCGGCACAGAAAACCGGCGCGATGATGCTGTTCGGTGAAAAGTACGGCGAAACCGTGCGTGTGCTCGATATCGGCTCCAGCCGTGAATTGTGCGGCGGTACTCACGTGTCACGCACTGGCGATATCGGCTTGTTCAAGATTGTCGGCGAAAGCGGCGTTGCTGCCGGCGTACGTCGTATCGAAGCGATTACCGGCGCGAACGCATTGAGTTATTTCCAGGATCTGGAAGCGACCGTGCACAGCGCGGCGGCCACGCTGAAGTCGCCGCCGGCAGAATTGCAGCCGCGTCTGGCGCAAGTGCTGGATCAGGTAAAAACGCTGGAACGCGAAATCAATGCGCTCAAAGGCAAGCTCGCATCGTCGCAGGGCGATGAGCTGCTGTCGCAGGCAGTCGAGATCAAGGGCATCAAGGTGTTGGCGGCAAAACTGGAAAATGCCGACGCCGGCACTTTGCGCACGACGATGGACACGCTGAAAGACAAGCTGAAAACGGCCGCCATTGTGCTGGCCGCTGTCAACGACGGCAAGGTCAGCCTGATCGCCGGTGTGACAGCCGACGCCACCGGCAAGGTCAAGGCGGGTGAACTGGTCAACTTCGTTGCGCAACAGGTCGGCGGCAAGGGCGGCGGTCGTGCCGATATGGCGCAAGCCGGCGGCACCGATGCCAGTGGCTTGACGACGGCCTTGCAGGGCGTTGCTGCGTGGGTGGGCGAGCGCGTCTAGACTTGGCTTGTTATCGGCAACGGCAGGGAATGATCAACATTCCCTGCCGTTTGTTTTTCTTGATGCCAGTAAATGTGAGCCAGGCATGCTTGTCCGGCCGTACGGCATCATTGGTCTGTGTTTGAGAGTAGAATCTCAGCGTTGCACAATAGTATTGATGTGAGAGCGAATCCATGGAATTTACCAAAGACCTCGATGCACGGGGTTTGAATTGTCCGTTACCGATATTGAAGACGAAGAAGGCGCTGGCGGAAATGACCACCGGCGAAGTCTTGCGCGTACAGGCAACCGATCCCGGTTCGGTGCGCGATTTCCAGGCCTTTGCAAAACAGACCGGTAATCAGCTGCTGGAGCAAAGTGAAGAAAACGAGATATTCACCTTCTTCATGAGACGGAAGTAAGGCGCGGATCGGGCACTCGTGCTCGCCGCATTGTTTGAATAGACGCATTCCCCGGCGCAGAAATGCATTGCCCCCGCACTTGTTGCGCTTTTTTTCACCTCTTTGCAATGCCGCTTTTCTGTAAAAACAGCGCGGATATTCGCTGTTTTCGCGCGCAGGATCACGGCTTGCCGTCGGGCTTGCATCGCAACGGTGCGGAAAACGGCCCTCACTTCCGTTTATAATCGTTCCCAATTTGAATTTATTTCATTCTGATTTTTCAAGGGCAGAGCTATGAAAGTGTTGGTTCCAGTCAAACGTGTGGTCGATTACAACGTCAAGGTTCGCGTCAAATCGGATCAGTCCGGCGTCGATATCGCCAACGTCAAAATGTCGATGAACCCATTCGATGAAATCGCGGTGGAAGAAGCGACGCGCCTGAAAGAAGCGGGCAAGGCGACTGAGGTCATCGCCGTCTCCTGCGGCATTCTGCAGTCGCAGGAAACCTTGCGTACCGCGATGGCCATCGGTGCTGATCGCGGCATTCTGGTGGAAACCGATGTCGAGTTGCAGCCATTGGCCGTTGCCAAACTGCTCAAGGCCATCGCCGACAAGGAACAGCCGCAACTGATCATTCTGGGCAAACAGGCTATCGATGATGATGCCAATCAGACTGGGCAGATGCTGGCAGCCTTGCTGGACTGGCCGCAAGCGACCTATGCATCGAAAGTGGAAGTCGATGGCGACAAGGTCAAGGTCACGCGTGAAGTCGATGGCGGACTGGAAATCGTCTCGCTGACCCTGCCGGCGATTGTCACTACCGATCTGCGTCTGAATGAACCGCGTTATGTGACGCTGCCGAACATCATGAAGGCGAAAAAGAAAACACTGGATAACGTCAAGCCGGCTGATCTGGGCGTTGATGTGACGCCGCGTTTGAAAACACTGAAAGTCAGTGAGCCGCCCAAGCGTTCTGCCGGCATCATCGTGCCGGACGTTGCGACGCTGGTTGCCAAACTCAAGACCGAAGCCAAAGTTATTTAATCATCTGCTGCGGCCGCGCATGAAGATGTCGCCGCATGGTTGGAACAATTACAGGAAATCATCATGACCGCACTTGTCATTGCCGAACACGATAATGCCTCTTTAAAGGGTAGCACCCTGCACACGATCACCGCCGCGATTCAATGCGGTGGCGATGTGCACGTTTTGATCGCCGGCCATCAAGCCGATGCAGCAGCGCAAGCCGCCGCAAAAATTGCAGGTGTAGCCAAAGTACTGGTTGCTGATGGCGCGCAATTCGCCGATGGTCTTGCAGAAAACGTGGCAGCACAGGCATTGGCGCTGGCGGCCAACTATTCGCACATCCTTGCACCGGCCACGGCTTACGGTAAAAACATTTTGCCGCGCGTGGCTGCCAAGCTCGACGTTGCGCAGATTTCAGAAATTACCAAGGTTGTTTCCGCCGATACATTTGAGCGTCCGTTCTATGCCGGCAATGCGATTGCGACCGTGCAATCGTCGGATGCGATCAAGGTCATCACCGTGCGTACGACGACTTTCGATTCCGCAGCAGAAGGCGGTTCGGCAACAGTTGAAAATGTCACAGCGGTTGCTGATTCCGGCAAGTCGTCTTTCGTCTCGCGTGAACTCGCTACGTCGGCACGCCCTGAATTGACGGCTGCGAAAGTCGTCGTTTCCGGTGGTCGCGGCATGGGTTCGGAAGAAAGCTTCAAGATCCTCGAACCGCTGGCAGACAAACTTGGTGCAGCGATGGGCGCTTCGCGCGCAGCAGTCGATGCGGGTTATGTACCCAACGACTGGCAAGTCGGCCAGACCGGCAAGATCGTTGCACCTGATCTGTACATTGCAGTCGGCATCTCCGGTGCGATCCAGCATCTGGCCGGCATGAAGGATTCCAAGGTCATCGTTGCGATCAACAAGGATGCTGAAGCGCCGATTTTCTCGGTGGCCGATTACGGTATCGTCGGTGATCTGTTCGAGATCGTGCCGCAACTGGTCAAGGAACTCGGTTAAGCAGAGAAAACTATCGTCGCCAGATGCGGCGAGGTGCGAAGTGGCAACACAGGTGGGCAGTACGTAAAGGCGGTTGTGGTGTGGGCGGGATTTTCTGGCACACTGCAATTTACCTGAACGTCCTGCCCATTTTCTTTAGGAGTTTCGCATGAGCTACGTCGCCCCGTTGAAAGACATGCTGTTCGTGATGAACGAACTGGCCGATCTGGCTGCCGTCAACGCCTTGCCCGGCTGCGAAGATGCAACGCCGGAAACGGTGGAAGCGGTGCTGGAAGAAAATGCAAGGTTCTGCAGCGAAATCATTGCGCCGCTGAATCAAACCGGTGACCGGCAACCGAGTGCGTGGAAAGATGGCGTCGTCACCACTACGCCGGGTTTCAGGGAAGCGTTCAAGGCATATGGTGCTGCGGGCTGGCAGGGTGTGCAGCATCCGGTTGATTTTGGCGGGCAGGGTTTGCCGAAGCTGGTGGCGACGCCATGTATGGAAATGTTGAACGCGGCCAATCTGTCATTCGCACTTTGCCCCCTGCTTACCGATGGCGCGATTGAAGCGTTGATGACGGCTGGCTCGGACGAACAAAAAGAAAAATTCCTCCCCAATTTTATTTCCGGCAAATGGACCGGCACGATGAACCTGACCGAGCCGCAAGCGGGCTCCGATCTGGCGATGGTGCGTTCGCGTGCGATTCCGCAAGGTGACGGTACTTATAAAATTTCCGGCACCAAGATTTTCATTACCTACGGCGAACACGATATGGCGGAGAACATCATCCACCTCGTGCTGGCGCGCACGCCGGATGCGCCGGAAGGGGTGAAAGGCATCTCGCTGTTTGTAGTGCCGAAATTTCTGGTCAATGCAGATGGCTCGCTAGGCGCGCGCAACGATGCATATTGCGTATCGATAGAACACAAGCTCGGTATCAAGGCCAGCCCGACTGCCGTGCTGCAGTTCGGCGATCACGGCGGTGCCATCGGCACTTTGGTTGGCGAAGAAAATCGCGGGCTGGAAACCATGTTCATCATGATGAACGCTGCACGCTTTGCGGTTGGCATACAGGGCATCGCAGTGGCCGAGCGCGCGTATCAGAAAGCCGTGTCGTATGCGAAGGATCGCGTGCAGTCGAAGGACCTGGCAGGTTCGGCAACGGCGGTGTCCATCATTCATCAGCCGGACGTACGCCGCATGCTGATGAGCATGCGGGCGCAGATCGAGGCGGCGCGGGCACTGGCGTATGTCGGTGCAACGGCTTTCGATATTGCCCACCATCATGCCGATGCAAAAATACGCAGCGCCAACCAGGCGTTTTACGAGTTTTTGGTGCCGGTTATCAAGGGTTGGTCTACCGAGATGTCTATCGATGTCGCGTCCACCGGTTTGCAGATACATGGCGGCATGGGCTTCATCGAGGAAACCGGCGCTGCGCAGTATTACCGCGATGCACGCATCCTGACAATTTATGAAGGAACGACTGCAATCCAGGCCAACGATCTGGTTGGCCGCAAGACGGTGCGCGATGGAGGTGCTGTTGCACGCAGCATCATTGCCCGCGTGCGCGAAACGGAAGCGGAATTGGCGGCTGCAGCGTCAACGGATTTGCAGGCGATAGGCAAACATCTGTCCGCCGCGTCCATCGCGCTGGAAGACGTCGTGACTTATGTTGTGGCGAATATCCAGGCCGATATCAAGGGCGTGTTTGCCGGCAGCGTGCCCTATCTGAAACTGGCCGGCATCGTGCTCGGCGGCTGGCAGATGGCGCGTGCTGCATTGATCGCGCAACAGAAGCTGGATGCGCAAGAGGGCGATGCGAAGTTTTATCAGGCGAAGATCGCGACGGCGCGCTTCTTTGCTGATTACTATTTGTCGCAGGCCGGTGCTTATCGCAGTGCGATTGTGGCCGGCAGCAGCGGGGTGCTGGCGCTGGACGAAGATCAATTCTGATCCATACGCGAATTGATTAACGCAAACGTCCGATATAGCCGCGATCAACCGGATCGCCGATTTCGGTTTGCGTTGACGAAGCGGGTGCCGATGCTGCAGGAGCGGGTTCGGTCAGACGAGCCATTAAAGACGGCTTCGGTTCTGCCACAACGAACAAGCCTTGCGGGCCAAAGAATATTTCCTGCAGCTTGACACTCAAGTCCTGCAAATCCTCAATCGGCGACAGGGACGCCATTTTCAAAAGGTAACGGCAATAGCCGGGATCGATACGCATGTATTCGATATCGGTTACGCGACCGGTTTGGCGGCGTAGCGTGACGTGCAGCCGGCCCATCAGGGCAAAGGCCTGGTTTTCCAAAGCTGCACGTGTGTGATGTTCATCGTTCATAGTACGTGCTCACCATGTTGCTCAAGATCGAGGCCTTCGCGCTCGGCTTCTTCGCTGACGCGCAAGCCCACCAGTGCATTGACGATGCCGAGAATGATCGCCGTCATGACCGCCGAGAAGACGACCGTCACGATCACGCCGAAGGCTTGATTGCCGAAGCTGCTTTCCACGCCGCCTATGCTCTTGACGGCAAAAATACCTGTCAACAGTGCACCGACGATACCGCCGATGGCATGTACGCCAAACACATCCAGCGAATCGTCGTAACCCAGTGTTGATTTGAGCGAGGTCGCTCCCCAGTAGCAGGCGATACCGGCTACTGCGCCTATGACCAGCGCGCCGGTGACGCCGACAAAACCGGAGGCTGGCGTAATTGCCACCAGGCCGGAAACCGCGCCGGATACCAGTCCGAGTACCGAGGGTTTGCCGCGCCGCGCCCATTCGATGAACATCCACGCCAATGCGCCGACTGCAGTGGCGATTTGCGTCACCAGCATCGCCATGCCGGCACGACCATCGGCAGCCACGGCGGAGCCTGCATTGAAGCCGAACCAGCCTACCCACAGCATCGAGGCGCCGATCACGGTCAACACCAGGTTGTGCGGCGGCATAGGCTCCTTGCCGAAGCCGAGGCGCGGCCCGATGATGACAGCGGCCACCAGGCCGGACACGCCGGCATTGATATGTACGACCGTGCCGCCGGCAAAATCCAGTACGCCGCGCATCGCCAGCCAGCCGCCCGGCTCCCATACCCAGTGGGCGACCGGCGCGTAGACGAAGATGGACCACAGCGAGATGAACATCAGCAGCGCGGAAAATTTCATGCGTTCGGCGAAGGCGCCGGTAATCAGTGCCGGCGTAATGATGGCGAAGGTCATCTGGAACATGACAAACACGCTTTCCGGAACTGTAGGCGCGATTTCACTGACGGTGAGCTTGCCGGCCTCCTTCAGGAATTCCATGCCGTTCAGCAGTACGCGATCCAGCCCGCCGATATACGGTGAGCCGGGCGTGAATGCCAGGCTGTAACCGATGACGATCCAGATAATGGTCACCAGACAGGTGACGGCAAAGCTGTGTGCCATTGTGGTCAGCACGTTTTTCTTGCGCACCATGCCGCTGTAAAACAGCGCCAGCCCGGGTATGGTCATGAACAGCACCAGTGCGGTCGAGGCCAGCAGCCAGGCGGTATCGCCGGAATTGATGGTCGATGCATCGACCAGCGTCGGCTGGGTCATGGGCGTCGGGGCGACCGTTTCCGCTTCAACCGGGGCAGCAGGCTCGATGATCATCGGTGTGCTTGACGGAATAATTGCTTCGGGAGTGCCTGCCTCACTATTTGTGATTGGCGGCGCGGTGTCTGGAGGAGCGGGCTGTGCAAGCGCACCATTCAAAAACAAACTGAAAGCCAGCATTGTGAATGCCATCGATGCAGATGAACGCATGCTCATTGAATTTCCCCCGATTGACTTGAATTGAACTGGCGGCAATGCCAGATGCAATTTCCATAAAAGCACTATGCGTGCCATGCGGAAACTAAAGTGAAGCAGGGGAGGGGAAGCCTGGAACCAGTGATGGTGCGTGACTTGTGGCACTAACTTATCGCACTGGAGCTGCACATGCCGGCATGGCTTTGCACTGTCGTGGGGAATGCCACGCTTGCCTGCAAGGCCGACGGCGCATTGGTGCGCCGGGCTTTAGCCGAATGCGCCGCCGGTCAGATACAGGTCAAAGGCGCGTGCAATAGCGGCGATCAGCGCGGTAGAGCCTAGCGCAAAGGTGAGGATGACCAGCAGAATGACGGCCCAGCCGGAGTTCGATGTGCGGCCGGTAGCGGTATTGTGCTGCCCGTCCCATTTTTCATCCGGGGTCAGACCTATAACCAAGGCAGCGATCAGGCCGGCAAAAAACGAGATCAGGAAGAGTGCTAAAAATATAATGAAAAGGGTTTGTGGCAATTGCGCCATAACAGCGACAAAAAGCGCGGCAAAAATCAGTGCGGATACCCAGGCCCAATAATCTTTCTTGCCATAAAGATAAAATCGATGCGCCCCCAGGCTGCCAAACAAGGTGGCGAGCAGGGTGCTGAAGGTTTTGTTCTTGTGGCTGGGGGTCATATTGATTGAGGCTGTGATCTGGTAGAAGCGGCTTTGCAGCGGCGTATTTTGCTGAAAAGATGGATAATTCGCGATGCATATCCGGTATCGCGTTGCGCATTGTAAGGGTAGAAGCCGTACGCGTTGCCCCGGCGCGCGCCTTTTATCCCCGGCAGAGCGCACGATTTGCCACGCCAGTGCCGTAAAGGCGGTGAATGAGGTTGCAGGTGTGGTCCTACTTGGGCTATAATTTGCGGCTTTTTCCGTGTTCAGACACTTTTTGGAAATATTATGGTCGTCATTCGTTTAGCTCGTGGTGGTGCAAAAAAGCGCCCTTTCTTTAACATTGTTGCTACAGATTCGCGCAATCGCCGCGATGGTCGCTTCATCGAACGCATCGGTTTTTACAATCCGGTAGCTTCAGGCGCAGAAGAAAGCGTCCGTATCGCGCAAGACCGTCTGGCCTACTGGCAAGGCGTAGGTGCGCAATTGTCGCCTACCGTTGCACGTCTGGTTAGCCAAGCCGGCAAAGCAGCAGCTTAAGTTTTGTCCAATCAAGCGGCATCGGGAATGAAAGTTCCTGAGGATTTGGTGCTGGTTGGTTACATCTCCGGTGCATATGGATTGAATGGTTGGGTGCGGGTCAGACCCTACTCAGCCGATGCGGATGCGTTGTTGAATGCCAAGACATGGTGGCTGGATAAGCCTGAATTCCGTGACGTGGCGATGATGCAATCCAAGATTCATTCCGGCGATGTAGTCGCGCAGTTGATGGGTGTGGCAGGGCGAGATGCTGCGGAGGCGCTGAAAGGTGCAACCGTACAGATTCCGCGCAGTCATTTCCCGGCGCTGTCCGACAACGAATTTTACTGGGTCGATCTGATCGGCCTGGAAGTCGAAAATTTGCAGGGCGTGCATCTTGGTCAGGTCAGCGACATGATGGACAACGGCGCGCATCCAATTTTGCGTGTTGCGGTTCCTCAGACGACTGATGCTGGCGCTGATGCCAAGGCTGCGCAAGAGTTGCTGATCCCGTTTGTCGAGCAGTTCGTCATTACGGTTGATCGGGCGGCGAAAAAAATTACGGTGGACTGGGGACTCGACTATTAGTCAGTCCGTTTTGAGGAGTGGGCGAGATGCAATTTGATGTCGTCACGCTATTTCCTGAAATGTTCACCGCGATTACGCAGTCGGGTATTACGCGACGTGCATTCGAGCAAAAGAAATGTGAATTGGCTTTGTGGAATCCGCGTGATTTCACCAGCGACAAACATCGCACCGTCGATGACCGGCCTTATGGTGGCGGTCCCGGCATGGTGATGATGGTCAAGCCGCTGGAAGCAGCGGTGCTGGAAGCAAAGAAACGGCAAATAGCCGCCGAGTTGCCTGCACCACGTGTGATCTATCTTTCGCCGCAAGGCAAGGCATTGACCCACGAACGTGTGATGCAGCTGGCAGCGGAACCCGGCCTGGTTCTATTGTGCGGTCGATATGAAGCAGTCGATCAGCGCTTTCTGGATACCTGCGTCGATGAAGAAATCAGCCTTGGCGATTTCGTGTTGTCAGGCGGTGAATTGCCGGCGATGGCATTGATGGATGCAGTGATCCGGCAGTTGCCTGGTGTCTTGCATGATGATGCATCTGCAGTAGAAGACAGTTTTGTAAATGGCTTGCTCGATTGTCCGCACTACACGCGACCTGAAGTATATGAAGGTGCAGCAGTGCCGGCAGTGTTGATGGGCGGCCATCATGTCGAGATCGAGAAGTGGCGACGCGAGCGGGCGCTGGAAGCAACCGCGAAGAAACGTCCCGACATGATCGTCAAGGCACGTGCGGCAGGTTTGCTGACCCGTGCCGATGAAAAGTTTTTAAGCAGTTTGTAAGTGCAGTTGTTGTATCGAGCAGGGGTTTTACCCTGTAATGTGTAACCCCATCCTCTACCGGGCATATTGAGCAGTACCTGGCGCCGGCAAGATGGTTATTGGAGTAATAAAAATGGATCTGATCCAAACATTAGAGCAAGAAGAAATTGCTCGTCTCGGCAAGAACATTCCTGACTTCGCTCCTGGCGATACAGTGATCGTTAACGTCAACGTGGTTGAAGGTACGCGCAAGCGCGCCCAGGCTTACGAAGGCGTTGTTATTTCGCGTCGTAACCGCGGCTTGAACTCGAACTTCATCGTTCGTAAAATCTCGTCGGGTGAAGGCGTAGAACGTACATTCCAACTGTACTCGCCACTGATCGCTTCGATCGAAGTCAAACGTCGTGGTGACGTGCGTCGCGCAAAACTGTATTACCTGCGTGAGCGTTCGGGCAAATCGGCACGTATCAAAGAAAAACTGCCACAACGTCGCGTTGCTGCCAAAGCAGCAGAGTAATCGCCTGTACCGGATTCGTCCGGGCAGTGCATGCGGCATTAAAAAAGACACCTTCGGGTGTCTTTTTTATTTTGGCAGTAAATATTCGATTGTTAAATCTGGCGTAAAAATTGTGACAGGTTTACTATCGGAGCAAGTGTACGATCAGGCAAGCAGGTTGGCAGGTTTCATTATTCTTATGCGCAGGAAGACTACTTGAGCACATTGCATTTCGATCCGGAATTACTCCCCGTTGATTCGCTCGGAGGAGAGGACGCGATCAAGCTGGAACAATTGAAGGCGGAGGCATTGCGTGCGCGCTTCTTGAACCCGCCTGCATGGTCGCCGGAGATCACGGTGGAACGTCTGGTGCGGCCGCTAACCCGACCGTTGATGGATGCTGCCGTTCTGCTGCCTATCGTGATGCGCGATGCGGGGCCTACGCTGTTGCTGACACAACGCGCTGCGCATTTGCATGATCATGCCGGACAGATCAGTTTTCCCGGCGGGCGTGTCGAAGCTGGCGACGGTTCGCCGATAGAAACTGCATTGCGTGAAACGGAAGAAGAAGTGGGTCTCGCACGTCGCCACATTGACGTGATAGGAGCGCTGCCCGATTACCACACCGGCACCGGTTTTCGCGTGACGCCAGTGGTCGGCATCGTACAGCCGCCATTCGATGTGCATCCCGATGCGTTTGAAGTCGCGGAGATTTTTGAGGTTCCGTTAGCCTTTCTGATGAACGGTGCTCATCATCAGCGTCGCACTGCCCAATTTGAAACCGGCAGCCGCACCTTTTACGTGATGCCTTACGAGCGCTATTTCATTTGGGGTGCAACAGCAGGTATGCTGCGTAATCTATTCCATTTTTTGCGTGCCTAGGCGAGACGGTTAAGCCGGCGCGGCCTTCCTTAACCTGTTGTTTATTTGATTCCGGCGAAGTGCTGCGTTATCGTATAGTCTGACTGACTCATAAGGCGTTTTAATGACATTTTTCTCCATCCTCTTTGCGCTACTGATAGAACAATTAAAGCCCTTGCGTGCGGATAATCCGGTCTATGCCGGCGCCCGGGCGCTTGCGGAAAAACTGGAGGGATCGTTCAACGCCGGCCAGGTGCAGCACGGACGTATTGCCTGGTTCCTGATGATTGCGGCATTCATCATCCCGGTTGCCTTGCTTTACTGGATCAGCCTCAAGATCGGCCCGCTGGCGGCTCTGATCGTGAATATCGCAGTGGTGTATGTAACGCTGGGGTTTCGTCATTACAGTCATTTTTTTACCTCGATTCAACTGGCTCTGAATAACGGTGATGAAACCACTGCACGTTCCTTGCTCGCTGAATGGACCCGGCGCGATACTGCCGATATGGATGTGAGTGAAGTTGCACGCATTGCGGTGGAAAAGGCTTTGGTCACTACGCATAGAAATGTGTTCGGCGTCTTTTTCTGGATACTGACACCGCTGGGTCCGGTCGGCGCCATCATGTACCGTGTGGCCGAATATCTGGCGCGTGCATGGAGCGAACCAAAAACAGCTGAACGTGAAGAGTTCGGCCGCTTTGCGGTGCAGGCGTTTTACTGGATAGACTGGATTCCGGTGCGTTTGACGGCTGCCGCATTTGCGGTGGTCGGCAATTTCGAGGATGCGATTTATGCGTGGCGTAATTTTGCCGGGCGCTGGCAGGATGAGGCGGTGGGCATCATCCTTTCCGCCGGCGGCGGTGCGATGGGCATACGCCTTGGCGCTTCGGTGGAAAATGCAGCCGATGTGATTCCGGTCGATGCGGGCACAGTGGATTCAATTACTCTGGAAACCGAAACGCCGGTCGGCGAAGAGGCATCGGTTCGCGCCCTGCAAAGCACAGTCGGGCTGGTGTGGCGTGCCCTGCTGTTGTGGATGCTGCTGGTACTGCTGTTATCGATCGCAAAATGGCTGGGTTAAACGGAAGTAAAAAACGCGTTTGAATGGCGCGTTTTTTGCATCCGCTCATGTCTGGTGAGCGAAAAGTTTAGGCATGACGTCTTACCTTGACGGCGTAAATAAGTTACTCTGTGGAAAGTAAATAGAGACGTATTTGCGCCAATCCGATATTGAATCTGTAATCATCGTAATTACCCTCTCGACTTTGAAACAATTCCGCATGGGGAATTCCATTGATGCGTAGCCGCCCAGCTTTTTCCCTGTCATCGGCAACCATGCTGACCTTGTTGCTGGGGGTGCTGATCAGCGCGTTGCTCTTTACTGCGCTGCGTCGTCTCGAGCACGACAAGGTTGATATCGATTTCCAGCAACAGGCGAAGGTGCGTGTTGCTGCCGTGCAGAATGGGCTCGACAGTTCGCTCAGTGTATTGCGTGACGTCAATCGCCTGTTCGTCGCATTCGATACGGTAAGTCGCGAACAATTCCGTGTTTTTTCCATGCCGCAGCTAGCGCGCCACCCTTACATCCAGGCACTTAATTTCCATCGCATTGTTTCTGCCGGGGAGCGGCCGCAGTATGAAGCGGCCATGCGTGCGCAGTATCCGAATTTCACGATCATGGATATATCGCATGGGAAGCCGGTACCGGCGCCTGTCGGCGAGCGAGATCATTATCGTGTGGTGGAGTATATCGAGCCTATGCAGGGCAACGCAGCGGCTTTCGGGGTGGATGCCGATTCCTATCTATTCCAGACTGCGGCCATGCAGCGTGCGGTGGATACCGGCGAGCCTTCGGCTACCGGTCTGCTACCCCTGACGCAGGAACGTGAAGGGCAAAAGGGCATCATCGTGCTGATGCCGGTTTATCGTAAAGGTGCCCCTCTGACCGATGTTGCCGCACGACGGCAGGCAGTCATCGGCGATACGGCGGCGGTCTTTCGCAGTGGCGACCTGATTGCCAAATCGCTGGCGGCAGAAGGATTTTTGCTGGTATCGAAGGTCGATCTCGACATGAATATCAGCGTATATGCGAGCGAGAAGGCTGATCAGGACAGCCTTGTTTTTTATAAAGGCAGCAGTGTCGAGCAAGCTGTTCAACCACGTTCCGTTGTGCCCAACTGGCTGTTTTACAATCAGCCCGAACCTTATCACCACGCATTCAATGTTGCGGGACAGACCTGGCATATGGTGGTATCGACGCCGCCAGCCCGATTCACGTTGGGGAGCAGCAACGCACTGTGGGCTCTCCTGGCCGGGCTGCTTTTCACTGCAGTGGCAACGATTTATCTGCAGGCCGTCTTGGACAGATCACGGCGCATTCAACTGCTGGTCAATGAACGGACTGCGCAATTACGCATCGCCAATGAAGATCTGAGTGCCGATATTGCAGCACGCAAGCGGGCTGAATACGCGCTGCAACTGCGTGAACGTGCGATCGAGGCCAGCGCAAATTCCATCATTATTGTCAGTGCAGTGGCGCCGCATTATGCGATTGAGTATGTCAATCCTGCATTCGAGCGTATCACCGGCTATTCGGCAGAAGAGGCAATCGGCGTCGACCTGTGTTTCTTGTGGGGCAAGGATGTCGAGCAGCCTGGCATTGAAGAAATTCGCGCTACTGCCAGCGCAGAAAGAGAAGGCCATGCCGTTCTGCGCACCTACCGCAAGGATGGCACCCTGTTCTGGAGCGATCTGTATATCGCGCCGGTCAAGGAAGATACCGGCGAGGTCAGTCATTTCATTGTGGTGCAATACGACATCACCGCCACCAAGCGTTATGAATCGGAACTGGAATTTCAAACCAATCGCGATGCGCTTACCGGCCTGGCGAATCGCAGCCTGATGCGCGATCGTCTGGGGCAGGCGGTGTCCTATGCGCATCGCTACGGGCATCCGATCTGGATTTTGTTTGTCGATCTGGATCGCTTCAAATTCGTCAACGATACTTTGGGTCATCAGGCCGGCGATATCCTGCTGAAAGCCGTATCGGCGCGTTTGCAGGCGGCGGTGCGCGATACGGATACGGTCGCGCGGATGGGGGGCGATGAGTTCGTGCTGATTTTGCCTGAACGTACCGACGCCGGACTATCGACCGGCATCGTGCAAAGGATCATGGAATCGATTGCGCAGCCGCTGACGATAGAGGGCCACGAATTTTTCATCAGTGGCAGCATCGGTGTAGCCGTTTATCCGGCAGATGGCGAAACACCGGAAGAATTGATCAAGCATGCGGATATTGCGATGTATCGCGCCAAGGAAACCGGACGTAACAATTTCCAGTTTTATACGCCGGCGATGAATGAGCGCGCGCTGGAACGTTTGCATATCGAGGGTGATTTGCGCAATGCGCTGGAGCGCGAGGAATTCACGCTGCATTATCAGCCGCAAGTGGATTTGCGCAGCGGCCAGATTGTCGGCGTTGAAGCATTGATACGCTGGCAGCATCCTGAGCTGGGCATGGTGCCGCCGATACGTTTCATTGGCCTGGCAGAAGAAACCGGCCTGATCGTGCCGATTGGCGCGTGGGTTATACGCGCTGCCTGCCTGCAGAACAAGGCATGGCAGGAGAGCGGACTCGGACATTTGCGCATGTCGGTCAATTTGTCTGCGCGCCAGTTCGCCCAGCAGGATCTGGTGGATTCGATTGCGGCCAGTTTGCGTGAAGCGGAGCTGGCGCCGGAATATCTGGAAATCGAGTTGACGGAAAGTCTGGTGATGGCGGACGTCGATCGCGCGATCGGCGTTCTGCGCGAGCTGAAAGCGCTGGGTGTGCAACTGTCGATTGATGATTTCGGCACCGGCTATTCGAGCCTGTCCTACCTGAAGCGTTTCCCTATCGATGTATTGAAAATCGATCGCTCGTTTGTCAACGACATCACGATCGATCCTGACGATGCGGCGATTGTCGCCTCCATCATTTCGCTGGCGCATAGCCTGCGGCTTGACGTGATTGCGGAAGGGGTGGAAACCGAGGCGCAGCTTACCTACCTGCGCGAACACAATTGCGATCAAATCCAGGGATATTTCTTCAGCCGTCCGGTTACTGCAGAAGCATTCAGCGTCATGCTGAAAGAAGGCAAGCATTTGCAGATTGAAACGACTGTCCTCTGACGATCCGGGTATCTCGCGCACAGGCCATCCGGTTTTGCGCTTATTCGATTCTGTTTCTGCCGTTCCTGCTTCCCATCAGCCAGCAAGCCACGCCGAGTGAGCGCCATGCTGCGTTCAATTGGCGATAACCCAGATTACCGATAATCGCGATACCTGCCAGTTTTGCGATGTCGCCTGCCTTGGGATAGAGATGAAAGGACATTTCTTCCAGCAGCAGGCCGGATGCCGACAGCAGGATTCCCAGTCCGATCGCCACGGAAAAGAATGCCAGACAGGCTTGCCCTGGAATCAGGCCGCAGGCGTAGGCAAGCAGGATGAATACATAACCGAATAATTCAATGACCGGACCCAGCCATTCAAACAGGATGAAAAATGGAAAGGCGACGCACCCCGGTACACCGCCATTGCGGGAAAACAGCAAACCCATGTTTTGACTCAGACTGTCCAGCAAGCCTTGCTGCCAATGCATGCGCTGGTTTTTCAAGGCCGTCAGGTCTTGCGGCACCCGATGCCAGCACACCGGATCGGCGACGAAGGTAATTTGATAGGCTTGCCGCTTCTCGCGCATCAGGCGGTGCATGCGCACGATCAGTTCCATGTTTTCGATGGTCGTGTCGGTGCGATAGCCGCCAGCTTCCAGCACCACTTCCTTGCGGAACAGGCCGACACCCGCAGCCGGTACGATCAGCATGCCATTCAGGGTCGACCAACCCAATGGTGCAAACAGCGAAGTGCGCAGATATTCAATGATTTGAAACAAGGGTAGCCAGTGCTGCGGCAGGGCTATCTTGTCGAGCAGGCCGTTTTTCAGTTCGCAGCCATTGGCGACCCGTACCGCACCTGCGCTTGCGATTACCTTGTTGTCGTTCAGGAAGGGTGCAACGATACGGCGCAGGCTGTCGCGGTGCAGGATCGTGCTGTCATCGACGCTGCAAAACAATGGATAGCGCGAAGCATTGATGCCGGCGTTCAATGCATCTGCCTGGCCGCCGTACTCCTTGTCGACGACACGTAAATTCGGATAGCGCGTCGAATGATAAATGCGTCGTACCGGCTGCGTCGCCAGCTGGATGCGATAAGCCTCCGGGAATGCATGCAGGTCGAAGGCGGCGATCAGGGTATCCAGGCTGGCATCGTGCGAGCCGTCATTGACAACGACAATTTCAAAGGTCGAATAATCGAGTTGCAGCAAGGCGTGCACTGAAGCTGCAATGGTCGTCGCATGATTGCGCGTGCTCAGCAACAGGCTGATAGGCGGTTCAAGGCCGGAATAGATTTGCGGCAGATCCGCCAGTACTTTTCCCTGCTCGATGCGATGCATGTTGAAGATCGACAGGGCATTCAGCAAAAAATAACTGATTTTTGAAACGATAAAGTAGGCGATCACGCACCAGGTCGCTGCGGCCATGAATGATTGCAGGCTCATGTCGGACGTCTTTCCGCCAGTACCTGACCGAGCATGTCGCGGGCAAAACGGTCAGACAGATTGTCGCGCAGCAGCTCCACTTCTGCGATGCTGAAGAAGGGCATGCCCACCAGGGATTGTGCCGCACGGTAACGGACCCACCATTCCGCGTCGGCGAGCAGGGGAATCAGCCGGTTGACGTCGGCATGTTCGCCTATGCGTCCCAACACCTTTGCCGCCTGTACCCTGACGCGCCAGTCCGGATGACTCAAATAAGCGCGAATATGCACCAGCAAACCGGCATCGTTGGCGATGCGCAGTGCGGCAATGATGGTTTCGGTATCGTTGGCCTTATCCAGCAGACGCAGCACCGTTGTTTGCGGTACTGCCAGATGGAGTGCTTCGATCAGGTGCAGGGTGCGCACCAGATGCACGGATTTTATTTCCGCAGTTGCTTCCAGCAAGGGAAGCAGAAATGCACCATGGGCGGATTGCAGGATGGCCGCAACATGGGCGATCGGCCAGTCATCGCGTGCCAGCAGCAGCGGCATCAATTGCTGGGCAGTGGTTTCTGCATCGATCTGCACCAGTGCCTGGAATGCATTGATGGAAGTGACGCTGTCGGCGGAAAGCGTTTGCGTCACCAGCAATTCCCACGACGGGTGATCGCGCATATGGCCGAGAGCCAGTGTCGCCAACAGGCATTCGACGCGACCGCCGTACCTGAGCATGCGACGGGAAAAATAATCGCCACCGACGGAATAGGCAATGCTGATCAGATTATCGGCAGCGACGCCAGTCGCGCTGCGCATCAAATTGTTCCAGAGTTTTAGAAAATGTACGCGCTCGTGCACTGCCAGCGTTGGCAAAACGGCAGAAACGGAGGAGTGCAGCGAACTCAGCAGCAGCGGGCGCCAGACAGCCAGAAAAGCACGCTCTTCCTGTTGCCGTCGATTGAGCGAGATGCGTAAATAAACCATCATCAATGCCAGCAGCAGCGTCAGGCCGATCGCGCTGATGCCTATCCAGGCAATGGTCGAAAAGAGGGAGTCTGGCGGCTGAGTAGGCACTTAGTGGAACGCCGTTGAATGGCGCATTTTTGGAGAGGAATACGGAGCAGGATGTCCGTTGCAGAGCTCAATACGCTGCCGCATGGCCGCGCTCATCCAGTTCGTCCGGGAGATGTTGTTTGCCAAGGCATCAGCACAGCGGGGAAATGGATGAATGGTCAGCAACATAATATGGTCGTCTAGGCGCGATTGGACATCATGCATTGGAGCATCTTATTGTAATGCCGATTGCCGGCAGGATATAAATATCGGCGGATTCTATCGGCTTGCCGGAGCGGGGAACAGGTATTCGACTCTTTTGCACAACATAGGATCTGGGATGCGCCTCGAAAATTTGCAGTTAACAGGTCTAAGTAACAGATCTAGGTAACAGGCCCAAGGTTTGGTTGTTCGGCACAAGTAATTTTTGCGCATGGCTATGGGTAATTTTACCCCTCATGTAATAATCGGCAGACCTCATCCTCTTCACTGCCATGCGAATCGTCCAACAGTTCTTTTTTGCCATCTTCCTGTTTTTTCCTATCGCTTCCTGCTTTTCTTGCGCCCAAGCGGCAGGATTGCCTTCGCCCGTCGCGGATGCATTGAAGCGCAGCGGGATTCCGCTCAATGCGGTGGGCGCCTATGTGCAAGAGGTTTCGGGACCGGTGCCGCGTATTGCAGTCAATAGTACGGTCGGTTTCAATCCGGCTTCCACGATGAAGCTGGTGACCAGTAATGCAGCGCTCGATCTGCTGGGCCCGGCCTTTACATGGAAAACCCAGGTCTATGCGACCGGGACGCAAAGTGGCGATGTATTGAATGGTGATCTGGTGATCAAGGGTAGCGGCGACCCTAAACTGGTGACGGAAAAATTCTGGCAATTGCTGCGCCAGATTCGCGCTGCCGGGATACGCGAAATTCGCGGCAACCTGATTCTGGATCGCAGTGCCTTTGACGACACCTCCTACGATGCCGCGCGTTTCGATGGCGACCCGCTAAAGCCGTATAACGTCGGGCCCGATGCCTTGCTGCTGAATTACAAGGTATTTGCCTTTCATTTTTTGCCTGATCCGGCGCGTCATCTGGTGGATGTCAGCGTCGATCCGCCGCTGGCCGGCTATCCGATCACGCCGCCCGTATTGCTGGATGGCACTTGTGCTGATTGGCAGGCAAAATCGTTGCCTGCGTTGAATCGCAAGGGCGCCAGTTTTGCCGGCACATTTGCGGCGGCATGCGGCGAGAAAACATGGTATCTGCATCCTTACCAGATGACCAGCACGGAATATTTTGGTGCCGTGTTCCGTCAGTTGTGGGCAGATGTCGGCGGCGTATTCAAAGGCGAGGTCAACGATGGCGTATTGCCGCCCGACGCAAGAATGCTGACGGAGTGGCAATCGCCGGCATTGCCGGAAGTGGTGCGCGACATCAACAAGTACAGCAATAACGTCATGGCGCGACAGCTATTGCTGACGCTGGCATCGGATGTCCTCAAGTTGCCGGCAACGCCGGAGCGAGGCGGGCGGGTCGTCAAGACCTGGCTGGCAGCCAAAGGCATCGATACGAGCCAGCTGGTGATTGAAAATGGCTCGGGTTTGTCGCGCATCGAACGTATCTCGGCGGAAGCCATGGGGCGCATGCTGGTCGCGGCCTATCAATCGCCGGTCATGCCGGAATTGATGTCTGCGTTGCCGCTGGTTGGTTACGATGGCACGATGCGCAAGCGCCTGCTGACACAAACGGTTGCCGGACGTGCGCATATCAAAACCGGTTCATTGAATGATGTGCGTGCGGTGGCGGGCTATGTACTGGCGGCTTCGGGTAAACGTTATGCGGTCGTCTGCATAGTCAATCACATCAACGCACCTGGCGCGCAAGCCGCGCATGACGCCTTGCTGCAATGGGTATATGAAAACGGTTGAGTTCGCCTGGATACAAAGCGTTGTCGCAACTGTATGCCTGCAAAAAACTCAGAGCAGGATAGGCTTGTTCGGCAATTGATTCGGTTGCGGACCTTGCGGCGATTCGCCTTCCGGGAAATATTTCTGCAGTAGCGTGTTCAGTTGCTGCAAGCCGTTCAGTACGCTGTCGTGATACTTCCCTTGTGCGAAACCGTCGGTCATGGTTTTGCACACAGCGTGCCAATCGGCTGGCGGCACAAGGTATGCAATACCGCGATCGGCAATGATTTCGACCTGATGGTCGGCCAGGTTGATGTAAATCAGTACGCCGCAGTTTTCTTCGGTATCCCATATATGGTAGTGCGTGAACAACTCGCGGGCGCGCTCGCGCGAGCTCATGCCGCTCAATACTTCTGCCAGATCGAGTGAGGGTTCGACGATGAGGCGAATTTCGGCGCGATGCTGGCTTTCGCCGGCAGCGATCATGGCTTGAATTGCGGAGAGGGTGGCACCTGGAAATGCTTTTTTTCCGTGCGATTTTGTAGTGCCTGCATGCCGCAGTGCGCGTGAAAATTTATTCATTACCAATTTCCCGAGGCGCCGCCGCCGTCAAAACCACCGCCGCCGCCGGAAAATCCGCCGCCTCCACCAAAACCACCACCGTCGCCAAAACCACCGAATCCGCCACCGGATGAATGACGGCCGATTTCATTGCCGATCATGCCGCCCAGAATCACGCCGGCAGAATTGCCCCAGCCATCGCTGCTATGAACGCGCCTGCCGCCGCCACGGCTGCGCAGCATCGTAATGACGATCAGGAAGGCAAAGAAAATAAATGGTGCCCAGCCAAA
>NZ_JBEBPO010000040.1:0-20726 GCF_040395855.1 Herminiimonas fonticola
CCAGCACTTCACCGTCTGCACGGCCCCGCTGGCATTGGTCTTCATACAGAATCACGTCGTCAAATGCATCGCCGAGGATTTCAGTCTGGCGGCGCAGATCGTCGTCGCGCCTATCGCCGGCACCGCTGATGACCACCATGCGGCGCTTTGCCGGTATGGCTTCCACGGCGTGGGTCAGCGCTTCGATGGCGTCCGGATTGTGGCCGTAGTCGGCGATCACGGTGGCGCCGCGATGTGTGAATAGATTGAAGCGGCCAGGTGTGGTGGCGGCGCTGTTTTCAAATGTGCGCAAGCCATTCAACACGATATCCCACGGCAGATTGAGGCCCCATGCGGCGCCGATGGCAGCCATCGCATTTTCAACCTGGAAGCCGATCAGGCCGTTGTGCGTGATCGAAATGTCGGCCAGCGCAATGCGGTGCTCGAACGTGCCTTCCGATGCCACGATGGCGGCGCCATCGAGGTACAGCACGCGATGGCCGTTTGCGCGGTGCGTGGCCAGTACGGCATGGTTGCCGTCCTTGGCAAAGAAGGTCACGCTGCCGGGGCAACTGGCTGCCATGTTGGCCACCATCGGATCGGCGGCGTTCAATACGGCGGTGCCGTTGGGGGCCACGTTTTGCACGATGACGCGTTTGACGACTGCCAGATCTTCCACGGTCGAAATGAAGTTCAGGCCCAGATGATCGCCGACGCCGATATTGGTAACGACGGCGACATTGCAGCGATCAAAACCCAGACCTTCGCGCAGAACGCCGCCACGCGCGGTTTCAAACACGGCTGCATCGACATCCGGATGCATCAATACATTGCGTGCGCTGCGCGGGCCGCTGCAGTCGCCGGTATCGATGCGTTCATTTTCGATGTACACGCCGTCGGTAGTGGTCATGCCGACGCGATGTTTGTTCGCTTGCAAAATATGCGCAATCAAACGCACGGTCGTGGTTTTGCCATTGGTGCCGGCAACTGCAACGACTGGAATACGACCGTCGTCGCCTTCGGCAAACATGGTGGAAACGATTGCTTCGCCGACCGGACGTCCTTTGCCGAACGATGGTTTGATATGCATGCGCAAGCCGGGTGCGGCATTGACTTCGACCACGCCGCCGCCTTGTTCTTCCAGCGTATTGTGGACGTTTTCACAGACCAGATCGACGCCGGCGATATCCAGGCCGATCATTTGTGCCGCTTCGACCACGCGTGCCGCCAGTTCAGGGTGCACATCGTCGGTGACGTCGGTGGCGATGCCGCCGGTGCTCAGGTTGGCATTGTTGCGCAATACCACCGGCACGCCTTTGGCAGGAATGCTTTCCAGCGTATGGTTTTGTTTTTCCAGCGTGGCCAGGGTTGTCTTGTCGACCTTGATCTTGGTCAGCGGCGAGGCGTGGCCGTCGCCGCGCAAAGGATCGAGGTTAACCTGATCGATCAATTGCTGTATGGTTTGTACGCCATCGCCGATGACTTCCGGCGGCGTGCGGCGTGCGGCGGCGATCAGTTGCTTGCCGACCACGAGGAAGCGGTAATCCTGGCCCGAGATATAACGCTCGATCACGACATCGTCGCAAATGACCTGGGCGGCGGCGAAACCTGCAGCAATTTCTTCACGAGTTTTCAGATTGACTGAAACACCTTTGCCCTGATTGCCGTCGCGCGGTTTGATGACCACTGCGGCACCGATTTCAGTAGCTGCAAGCCATGCATCGTCGGCTGTCGTCACCGAACGGCCGTCTGGTACCGGTACGCCGGCTGCGCTTAACAGCAGCTTGGTCATTTCCTTGTCTTGCGCAATCGATTCGGCAATCGCGCTGGTAAAGCCGGTTTCCGCCGCTTGAATGCGCAGCTGCTTGCTACCCCAGCCGAACTGCACCATGCTGCCTTCAGTCAGGCGGCGATACGGAATGCCGCGCGCGACGGCGGCATCGACGATGGCGCCGGTGCTGGGTCCGAGGCGGATATCTTCATCCAGTTCACGCAAACTGGCCAGTGCGGTTGCCAGGTTGAACAGCGTATCTTCAACTGCTGCGCGGCACAGGTTTTGCGCCAGTTCAAAGGCGAGGCGGCCGACAGCTTCTTCCGTGTATTCGACGACAACCTGGTAAGTGTCTTTTTCAACGGTGGCGATCGTGCGGCTGAATGTCACCGGGCAACCGGCTTGCGCCTGCAGCCCGAGGGCGGCGAATTCAAGTACGTCGGCCATGGAAAACGCGGCTTTCGGGCGTGCGCTTTCGATGAATTTTATTTCCGGGAAACGCGCGCGCAAGCGGTCCTCAAAACCGGGAATGGCTGCAATGTCTTGCTCCGATGCATTGCACGACACAATAGCTTCGATCGACGTGTGCCGGCTCCAGAGGTTGGGGCCGCGCAGGGCGCGAACGCGGGATATTTCCATGGACATCTTTCTTCTGGGCGGAGCTTGCCGGATCTTGCGACTGCGCGGCACTTTGGTGGTGGATGCAGAAGTGTAAACTGCATCGGTCAGTTTGTTGTCGTGATATGCGTATACAGTGCTCATGGCGCTTTAAGCGGCGATGGCCGCATCAGTTGCTTCAAATGTTTCTATCCCGGCGCGGATCAGGTCGGGGCCTATACCCAATGCCCACGCTGCCGCAACGGCGGCGAGGCTGTTTTCCATTGTTAGTGCAGCATGCGGTGTTGCATTGTCGATCAGAATCTCTTCCTTGCCGGTCGCCAAAACGATATTGCCGTCGCGCATGAACACAGCGCGTTCGCCGCTCGCCAGATGTGCGGCGATGACCGGTGCTGCCGACGAAATTGCAAAGAAAATTACGCTGCCGTCGCACAGGGAGGCCAGTTCTGCCACGCGTTCATCGGCAGCGTTCAATACCGCTACGCCAGTCGATAGCACGACATCGACCTGAGTGCGCATCACGCGGCTCATCTGTTCGGCATCCTCGATATAAAATTCCGGCAGGCTGTCAGCCGGATCGATATTCGTTACGACACCTACCTGGCACCAGTCGTAAGCCAGGCCTTCCGACAGAATTGCCTTGCTGCTGCTTTCAAATACGGCGGCTTCCACCATGCGATTCATCAGCACCTGGCGACCGGCATCCCAGTTGTCGCTGGCTTTTTTCAAAACCGGGCGCTGGCGCAGGAACAGGCCATCCTTGCAAGCGAGGCCGACATAAGTGCCCTGCAAATGCAGCAGCCATGCGATCAGACGCGAGACGGCAGTCGTGCCGTGTGAGCCGGTGATGCCGACAATGGGAATTCGGCCGCTTTCATCCGCAGCAAACAAATGATCGACAATCGCGCGGCCAACCGGGCGCGCCGGACCGTCGGCCGGTTTCAAATGCATCAACAAGCCAGGGCCGGCGTTGACTTCAACGATGGCGCCGCCTTGCTCGGCCAGCGGTTTGGAAATGTCTTCGACCACCAGATCGACACCGGCGATATCCAGTCCGACGATGCGCGCGGCCAGCGATGCGGCGGCGGCAACGGTTGGATGTACCTGGTCGGTAACGTCGAAGGCAACGTTGCCGTTGCGCTGGACCAGAATTTTTTCGCCGGCAGCCGGGACCGATTCGGTCGTGTAACCCTGGCGCGCCAGTTCCAGCAGTACGACGCGCGGATCGTCCGCTTCATCAATCAGAATCAGATTGAGCGGGCAATCTTCGCTGCTGCCGCGACGCGGGTCGCTATTGAGCTGGCTGTTGATCAGCTCGAAAATACTGGATTTGCCGTCGGCGATGACGCTGGCTTCTTCGCCGCGCGCCGCCGCTACCAGTTTGCCGCCTATGATCAGCAAACGATGTTCATTGCCGCGAATGAAACGTTCGACGATGACGTCGCTGCTTTCCTGTTCGGCCAATAAAAAAGCCGCCTCGATATCGGCAGCCGACTTCAGATTGGTGGAAACACCACGACCGTGATTGCCGTCCAGCGGTTTGATGACGACAGGCAAGCCTATGCTTTCGGCGGCTTCCCATGCATCAGCAGCGCTGTTGACGATGCGGCCTTCCGGAACCGGGACGCCGCAGGATTGCAGCAGCGTCTTGGTCAGTTCCTTGTCGCTGGAAATGGTTTCGGCAATCGCGCTGGTCTGATCGGTTTCGGCAGTCCAGATGCGGCGTTGCTTGATGCCGTGGCCGAGTTGCACCAGATTGCCATCGTTCAGGCGCATCGATGGAATGCGACGATCGGTTGCCGCTTCGACGATGCAGCCGGTGCTCGGACCCAAGGCGACGGATTCCAGAATGTTACGCAAATTGTCTACGGTCGATTTAACATCGTAGGGTTTGTCTTCGATTGCGGCCATCACCAGATCGCGGGCGGCAACCAGTGCCGCGCGGCTGACTTCTTCGTGGCGAGCGCGGACGACAACCTTGTAGACACCGCGTTTGCCGGTTTCGCGTGCTTTGCCGAAACCGCTTTGCATGCCGGCAAGATTCTGCAGCTCGATCATCACGTGTTCCATGATGTGGCCGGGCCAGGTGCCTTCGCGCAAGCGCATCAAAAAACCGCCGTGTACGCCGACGCCGCAATGATGTTCGACCAGGCTGGGCAGCCAGGCAGTCAGGCGTTCATAGAATCCGGGAATGGTATTGGATGGTGAGTCTTCCAGATCACCAATGTCTACCCAGGCCTCAAGCACCGGGCGATACGTCCAAATATTCGGTCCACGTAGACTCAGCACATCGATAATCTCGATGGTTTTATTGTTCATTTTATAATGTGTGGGTGAGTGTCTAAGCCAAAACTGCTATGGCTAAAATTGATGTAACGCTCTCGGCGTTCTTTGGTTTACTTGTTTCGCGATTATATTTCACGCGTTGCTAAATACGCAGCAACAAGTTGGGGGCGTTTGGATATACTGGCCGCAATTTGAGATAAAACCATATATTCTGGTTGCAAGTTCAATCAACATCCGTTCTTCACGAAACACCTTCCTGCCTTGATGAAAACCGCGTTTCCACCATTATTGTCAACAAGACATGCTATTCCTGCTCTTTGGCAGGATGTGAATAGCCAATTGAGCAAGGATGAAATCATACTCGCTCATCTGGATCTTGACCTTGATTCCAGCCTGAATTTTGTGCCGGGCATCGTCATTTTGACCAATGCACGCCTGCTGTCGCGTTCCCGCGGAGAAACGGACTGGAACACATGGATCTGCAGTGCAGAGATGACGCTCAAGCATTACGATCATGCCGGCGTCGGTACATTGGAATTGCACGATGCAACATCGCGCCTGGCAAGCTGGCGGTATACGCTGGCGCAGAATCCTGCCGCGCTGCAACTGATCGCAAGTTTCGAGCAGTTGCAGCATGCGATTGCGAGTGGTGTGGCGACGCCCTTGGCCGAGCCGGATGCGCAAAATGAAGAGGAAGATGCCGATGACATAGCGGAAGAGCAGCCACCATCCACGGCTTCGCTGTTTCGTTTGTGGCGTTTTGCCAAACCGTATCGCGGGCAGTTGCTGTTGGGTTTTCTGTTGACGCTGGGCTCGACGGCGGCGACGCTGGTGCCGCCGTACATGACGCTGCCGCTGATGGATAACGTACTGATCCCGTATCAGAACGGCGTGGAAATCGATAGAAGCCTGGTAGTGCTGTATCTGAGCGGATTGTTCGGTTCGGCCGTGCTGGCATGGAGTCTGGGCTGGGCGCGCACCTACATACTGGCACTGGTCAGCGAGCGCATAGGCGCGGATTTGCGCACTACGACGTATGAACATCTGCTGCGTCTGTCACTGGAATATTTCGGTGGCAAACGTACCGGCGATTTGATGACGCGTATCGGCTCGGAAACCGATCGTATTTGCGTCTTCCTGTCTTTGCATTTGCTGGATTTCTTCACCGACGTTTTGATGATCATCATGACGGCGGCAATTCTGATTTCGATCAATCCGTGGCTGGCACTGGTCACCTTGCTGCCGTTGCCATTCATCGCGTGGATGATTCATGTGGTGCGCGACAAATTGCGCAACGGCTTTGAGAAAATCGACAGGATCTGGTCGCAAGTGACCAATGTGCTGGCCGATACCATCCCCGGCATCCGCGTGGTGAAGGCGTTTGCACAGGAAAAGCGTGAAGCCGTGCGTTTCCGCGAAGCCAACAAACATAATCTGGCGATCAACGATCGCGTCAACAAAGTCTGGTCGCTGTTTTCGCCTACCGTTACCCTCCTGACTGAAATCGGTTTGCTGGTGGTGTGGGCGCTCGGTATATGGCAGGTATCGCAGGGTCTGATCACGGTGGGTGTGCTGACGGCCTTCCTGGCCTACATCACCCGCTTCTACACGCGGCTGGATTCCATGAGCCGTATCGTTTCGGTGACGCAAAAAGCCGCCACCGGCGCGAAACGTATTTTCGATATTCTGGATCATGTTTCCAGCGTGCCGGAAGCAAGCAATCCCGTGCATCTGACTAACGTGCAGGGAAAAATCACGATCAAAAACATCGGCTTCCGCTACGGCAACCGGGCCGTGATACGCGGCCTGGATCTCGATATCCAACCGGGCGAAATGATAGGCCTGGTCGGTCACAGCGGTTCCGGGAAAAGTACGCTGGTCAATCTGATCTGCCGTTTCTACGATGTGTCGGACGGTGCGATCCTGGTCGATGGCATTGATGTGCGTTCAATTCCGATCCCGGAATATCGTCGCAACATCGGTCTGGTGCTGCAGGAACCTTTCCTGTTCTTCGGCACCATCGCCGACAATATCGCTTACGGCAAACCGGATGCCAGCCGTGAAGAAATCATCGCTGCCGCGCGTGCGGCGAATGCGCATGAGTTCATTTTGCGCTTGCCGCACGGTTACGATTCCATGGTGGGCGAACGCGGACAAACCCTGTCCGGCGGCGAGCGCCAGCGTATTTCGATTGCACGTGCGCTGTTGATCGATCCGCATATCCTGATCCTGGATGAAGCTACTTCATCGGTCGATACGACGACGGAACGCGAGATCCAGAAAGCGCTGGACAATCTGGTGCGCGGCCGTACCACGATCGCCATCGCACACAGACTTTCCACCTTGCGCCGCGCCGATCGCATCGTTGTGATGGACCGGGGGCAGATCGTCGAAGTTGGTTCGCACGATGAGTTGCTGGCGCGTGAGGGTGCGTATTACAAGCTGTATCAGGCGCAGCAGCGGCAGGCTGAACAGGATATGCTGGAAGACAGCGCAGAAGAGGGGCTGGCATGAACGACGTGCAATCGATACCGTTTCAACTGGGCCGCAATGCGTTCGGCAAACTGATTTACTCCGCACCCGGCGAAGCAGAAGTACATGAAGGCGTGGTCCCGGTGCGTGCGTTCCCGATTGCCGCGCCGGATACCGGCATCGCCATCGTCAGTACGGATGGGCGCGAACTGGCATGGATAGAACGCCTCAGCGATTTGCCGGAGGCAATCCGTTTGTTGCTGGAAGAAGAATTGGCCAGCCGCGAATTCCTGCCGGAAATTACCAAGATCAAACATGTATCTGTATTCGCCTCGCCGA
This sequence comes from Herminiimonas fonticola, assembly GCF_040395855.1. Classification (GTDB taxonomy): domain Bacteria; phylum Pseudomonadota; class Gammaproteobacteria; order Burkholderiales; family Burkholderiaceae_D; genus Oxalicibacterium; species Oxalicibacterium fonticola_A. The sequence goes on from NZ_JBEBPO010000040.1 coordinate 7,466, forward strand.
GCACCTGGACGGTGGCGACCAGCCGTGGCGATGCGCTGCTGGTGCTGAAGGGTGAGGAAGACATCCGCCGCATCGGTGAATCGTCATTGATCATTGCAGACACGCATGGCATCCAGTTCCTGATTCGCGATTTGCAAAAGCTCGACAAGACCAGTCGCAAACTGCTGGACCGATTCCTGTAAACGATGGCATGCGCTGCATGCCATCCTGACCAAGGAGTAACGCTCATGACCAGTCGCTCGCAAGCCCACCTCCCTACCGTATTGCAAAATCTTGCCCTGCCTGTCATCGGCGCACCGATGTTCATCGCCAGCGGTCCCGAGCTGGTGCTGGCGCAATGCAAGGCCGGCATAGTCGGCGGGTTTCCGGCATTGAATGCACGTCCGGCTGAGGTGCTCGATCGCTGGCTGACCGATATCCAGGCCGATCTGGCCGCGTATAAAACTGCGCATCCGGACGCTATCGTTGGCCCCATCGCCGTCAATCAAATCGTGCATCAATCGAACGACCGGCTGGCGCATGACGTGGAGGTGTGCGTCAGGCATCGCGTCCCCATCATCATTTCATCATTGCAGGCGCCGCCGAAGGAAATGATGGATGCGATACACGGCTATGGCGGTATCGTGCTGCACGACGTGATTTCGATACGCCACGCGCACAAAGCGCTGGATGCCGGTGTCGATGGGCTGATTCTGGTCGCGGCCGGCGCCGGCGGACATGCGGGCACATTGTCGCCATTCGCGCTGGTCGGCGAGGTGCGTCAATTCTTCAAGGGGCCACTTGCCTTGTCGGGCGCGATCGCCAGTGGCGATGCGGTGCTGGCAGCGCAGGCGATGGGTGCCGACTTTGCATACATAGGTTCGCGCTGGCTGGCCACGCACGAAGCGAATGTGGATGAAGCCTATCGGCAGGCGCTGGTCACATCAGTCGCGTCCGATATCGTCTACAGTAATTTGTTTACCGGTGTGCATGGCAACTATCTGCGCAAATCCATCATCAACATGGGGCTGGATCCGGATAACCTGCCGCAAGGGGACAAGAGCGTGATGGATTTTGCTTCCACCAGTGGCCACAAGGTAAAGGCCTGGCGCGATATCTGGGGCGCGGGGCAGGGTGTCGGCATGATAGGCGCCGTCACCAGTGTGGCAGAAGCGGTGCAAAAACTGAGTGCCGAATACCAGGCTGCAAAGGCGCGCTTGCAGGCATGAAGTCATCACGTTCGTCATTCCCGCCAGTGCGGAAATGACGAACCGGGTTTGTCTTCAACGCAGGTTCAAAAGCCGAAACGCGAACCGGCACCCAGCAAGGTTGCTATTCCCAGCACGACAAAAATTGCGGCGGCGATGCGATGCACGATTTTCACCGGCATGCGATTGGCGATCCTGTCGCCGAAATACACCGCTGGCGCATTCGCCAGCATCATGCCGAACGTGGTGCCGGCTACGACCCAAACAAATGAGTGATATTGGGCTGCCAGTGCGACAGTCGCTATTTGCGTCTTGTCGCCCATCTCCGCCAGGAAGAAGGCGATCAGCGTGGTCATGAAGACACCGTACTTGGCGAGCTTGGCATCACCCTCATCGAGCTTGTCGGGAATCAGAATCCAGCCGGCCATCAGCAGGAAGGAAATACCCAGCACCCAGCGCAGCGTTTCCGGCCCGAGCAGGGTCGTGATCCAGGTGCCGATGGCCGCGGCAAATGCATGATTGGCAATCGTGGCAACCAGAATCCCCAGCACGATAGGCAAAGGACGGCGGAATTTTGCTGCGAGGAGAAAAGCGAGCAGTTGGGTTTTATCGCCGATTTCAGCGAGCGCAACGATGCCGGTAGAGACGAAGAATGCTTCCATGAGGGGGATAAACTTTCTGGGGCCGGAATAATAACCAAAGCGCAAACAGCGACCCCGGCCCATGCGGTCGTCATTTGAGCGATGGTCTCGCCAAGTCTTGCGACTATCTGCACCATGGCCTGCGGGCCAAGAATGTTGATGCAGATTCCTTTGTTGCCAAAGGCCGGCTACTCCCCAATGTTCGAGACGAATGATAGCAGAGCCGGCGTGCTTTGGCACGTTGGCTTGCCTGAGCGGAGAATCAATCCGTCAAGCGGACAGTGGCCGATGCTGCCGATCGACTGCCGGCTACCGCTTGATTACTGCAGCCGTGATAGGCGAATGCAACGGAAGTCTTGACGGCCGATGTCGCGTTCACACCCGCGGCATGAAACAGGCGGCTGTGAAAAAAGACCACATCGCCCTGCTGCAGCGCGACGGTTTTTCCTTGCGCGAAAATCGCCTGATTGGCGGGATGCTCCGGCCGCAGGAAATCCAGCTCGTCGAGCTGTTCTGGCGTGATATGCAAACGATGCGAGCCGGGGATAAATTTCAAACCGCCGTTGTCTGCAGTTTCATTGCCCAATGCGAGCCACACGCAAATCAGATCGGGTTGTGTGAACGACCAGTAGCGAATGTCGCGATGCCATCCGGTTGCGGTGCCGTATTGCGGATGTTTGGTCATCACACAGTTGTGATGCGCCAAGGTCAGACAAACCGGTTCATCGAATAATTGCCGCAGCCTGGAAACCACGCGTGCGTCTTCCGCCCAATCATGAAAGCATGCATCACGGTCATAGGCGCTGCGCAAACGGCGTACGGTTCTGCCGCCTTCTGCTTCCAGCGAGGCCGGCGCACCCGCGTAACCGAGTTCCGCTTCATATTCCAGTGGCGGCAGGGCCGCGTGCAACTGCTCGGCGGCAATCGCGAGCATGCGTTCGCAGGCAGCCGGTTCCAGCATCGCGCGGAAAACCAGGTAGCCATCGTTCCTGAATTGCAGTATCTGTTCGCTGGAAAGTGCAGTGTCCATTGCGCTTGTCGGTGTCGTACTCATCTTGAATGCTGTCGCGGGTTGTTTCGATTTCAGATGGATTAGTGTAGCGCCAGTTTGATCTGCGTGTCGGGCCGGCATTCGTGCACGGACTATTGTGTGGCAGCCGTTACATTGGGACTGGAAACGATCACCCGATTGCGTCCTTCGCTCTTGGCCTGATACAGCGCCTTGTCGGCGCGGCCGAAAAAGCTCAGCCATGTTTCGCGATACGCATATTCGGCAACGCCCAGGCTAGCCGTCAGGCGCAGTTCGCTTGCCGGCAACTCAAAATCGTGGCCGGCGATCATGTCGCGTATTTTCTCGGCGAGTGCGGCGGCTTTCTCCAGCGGACAATCCTTCAGCAGCACCAGGAATTCTTCACCGCCCCAGCGTGTGACGATGTCGCTTTCACGCACGGCGTTTTTGGTGATGGTGGCGATATCCTGCAAAATACGGTCGCCGGTCAGATGGCCGTGATTATCGTTCACCATTTTGAAAAAATCGATGTCGAACAGAATTGCCGACAATGGAATGCGTCTGCGTTCACTGTCAAGAATCGCTTGCTGGAACACGATTTCAAATGCCTGGCGATTCAGCAGGCCCGTCAGTGTGTCGGTGCCGGCAATGTGTTCCAGCCGGCGCTGATAACGATTGACGGCGAACAAGGTCAGGGCAAGGATCAGCATCGTCACGATTGCGCTGATGGCGATATTGATGAAAAAGACGCGTCGTATCGGTTTTACGTCATCGGTAATGTCCTGCTCCACCAGCAAATACCAATCCAGCTCGGGGATGAAGCGCGAGCTCATCAACATCGTCGCATCGTTGTGCTGATATTCAAGTTGCGTCGGTTTGACGTCATGGTTCAGGATGTCTTTGGCAATCGTCGAGACGCCCGCAAGCTCGGTGATCGAGCCGTGAATATCCTGCATCGACTTACCTGCCAGTTTGATCACGCCATTTTTATCGATGAAGTAAATACTTCGATGAAAGCGCTTCTGATAGCTGTCGAGGAGGTTGGTCATCGTATCCAGTGTCAGGCCGACGCCGGTGACACCGATAAAATTGCCATCATAGTCCAGCATGCGATGATTAATGAAGACGGTCATCGCATCGCGATTGCCCATATCGACATCGACATTGGTTTCATAATCCGTTTTCTGGCTGCGCACGCGGTAGTACCAGATGTCGCGCGGCTCGCTTGTGCCGACCTTCTTCAACAGGCCATTCGCGTAGTAATAGTTGTTTGTACGTTCCGACACCATGAACGTGGTGATCATGCTGTACTTTTCCTTGATCTCCTGCAGGTAACGCGTGACTTGATCAAGATCGGTTTCACCGCCGATGACCCAATCGCGCAGAAAGGTGTCATTTGCCATCAGCGAAGAAATGAAGATAGGGCGCAGGATATCTTTTTGAACTTCCGAATAGATGTTATCGCTGGTCAATGGCAGCGCCTGCTCAATGACTCTTTGCCGTATTTCATCTCGCGAGACGATATAGCTGGCAATAATCGTGGTCAGAAAACCGCCAACCAGCAGTAGAGTGATCAGGGAGAGCAGGCGATATTTATCTGAGAGGAAGCGCATGAATTCGGGAATATGGATTTGGTCGCTGAGTGCAACGTTTGCAAATGACGATACCTTTTGCGCTTGCAGGCATTATAAATGCAATGTTTCTGTCGTCGGTCTTTGTCGCCCGCTGAGTGCTTGGCGCGTATCCGCTGCGATTTTCGGGGCCCCCTCGGGTTGAACATGATGTCCGGCGGCGTTCCATTTATCGATGTGCCATTTCCAGTCGATGCGCCCGGCCAGATTTCCTGCTTGCCATGCAAACAGGTAAAACCGCAGTGTGCGCTTTATTCTCGTCATGCAGGCTAGTGCAGGTGCGAATTGTGTTTACGTATAATGAAAAAATTCGCCACGACTCTTCTCCATCATGACTCGCATCTGCCCGAAATGCTCGTATGTCCGCAAGCCGACCGATGAGGCGCCGGAGTGGCAATGTCCATCCTGCCAGGTGGCCTATATCAAGGCATCCGGTGAGCCGGTATCTGCCAGCTACGGCCGTTACGGCACGCCTGTCGTCAAAAGCGGGTCGCCGTTTTCTGCAGTGCTGAAATGGGTGATCGTGCTGGCCGTATTGGGCGCTGCTGTGTACATGGGCAAACCGTTGTGGTCGGACAGGAAGGCGGCGAATGTCGTCGTCTCGAGCGTGCAACCGACGGTAACTTTGTATGCCACCGAGTGGTGCGGCTATTGCGCAGCCACGCGGCAACTATTCGAGGCGAACGGCATCGAATATACCGAGCTCGATATCGAAAAAACCAGTGCCGGTTATGAAGGCCACAAGAAACTGGGCGGCAATGGCGTGCCGCTGATCGTCGTCGACGATAAGGTCATACATGGTTTCGACGAACGTACATTGCGTACGACGCTGAAGCCGTGGTTCAAGCAATCGTGAGCGGCTGCGCAGCTTGTGTATGTGACGCAGCGCTCAACAACAGGAAAGACAAGTATGCGCAAGATTAAACTTCCATCCGGTGAAGCCGTGCCGGTACTCGGACAGGGTACGTGGTACATGGGTGATCACGCGAGCCGCCGTGCCGATGAAATCGCCACCCTGCGCCTGGGGCTGGATTTCGGCATGACGCTGGTAGACACCGCTGAAATGTACGGCGATGGCGCTTCCGAAAAACTGGTGGGCGAAGCCATTGCCGGCCGGCGCGATGAAGTGTTTTTGGTCAGCAAGGTGTTGCCGAGCAATGCCACGCGCCACGGCACCATCGCCGCCTGCGAGCGCAGCCTGAAGCGGCTGGGCACCGATCGTATCGATTTGTATCTGCTGCACTGGCGCGGCCGTACGCCATTTGCTGAAACCATCGCTGCCTTCGAGACCTTGCAGGACGCCGGCAAAATTCGTCACTGGGGTGTCAGCAATATGGATATCGACGATATGCGGGAAATTGCGCGCGCACCCGGCGGCGATGCCATGGCTGTCAATCAGGTCTTGTACAACCTGACGCGACGCGGGATCGAATACGATTTGCTGCCGCAGGCACAGGCACGCGGTTTGCCTCTGATGGCGTACTCGCCGATCGAGCAGGGCCGTTTGACCGAATACCCGGAAGTGCAGGACATCGCCGACCGGCATGGCGTATCGCCGGCGCAGATTGCCTTGGCCTGGGTCTTGCGCCAGCAAGGCGTGATCGCAATTCCCAAGGCATCGACGCCGGCCCATGTGCAGCAAAACCGTGCCGCCCTCGAGGTGCAGTTAACGGCGCAGGATCTGACTGAGCTGGACGATGCGTTTCCGCCGCCGGACGGGCCGGAATCGCTGGAGATGATTTAAGCAGCAATACAGCTGCATACATAGTCGCAGAACGGAAAAGCATAGCGCTTTTTCGCCCTGCGATTTTCACTTCAGTGCACGCGACACTTCAATCCGTTTCCTCAGTTTTCTTTTTCATGCACTTCCAGTGCGCCGCGCAACAAATCAAATGCTTCGCGGGTGAAGACATCTGCCTGGCTCACTTTCATTTTCAGGCGCAAGGTCACCGCCTCGCCATATTGCGCATCGAGAACCGCTACCTCGGATTGTTCGCAATAGCGGCGCAAAGTCGATTCATCGGCGAACTGCAATACAAACCGTCGTTCGCACATGGGCTCTACCGGCACCAGTTCGGCATTCTTGATCGCTTCTGAAATGGCTTGGCCGTACGCACGTGTGAGTCCGCCTGCACCCAGCTTCATGCCGCCCCAGTAGCGCACCACGACCGCCAGCACATTGAATACGTCCTTGTGCACCAGCACGTTGTACATCGGACGCGCGGCAGTGCCGGACGGTTCGCCGTCGTCGTCCAGGCCGGAATCGCCATCGCACATCAGTACCCAGCAAAAATGCACGGCGTTCGGATGGTGTGCACGCAACCCGGCCAATATTGTGCGTGCTTCTGCGCGCGTGGTTAGCGGATACAGCAAGCCGATGAAGCGGCTCTTCTTGATTTCGATTTCAGCGGTGGCGGGTGCGGCTAGTTGATACATGCGATGAAAACGGAATCAATAAGGATGCGTGAGGTATCGAGTGAGTGTACAGATGGTCGCAGTTTACTCGCGCTCAGTAAAAAACCGCCAGCCATACCGTTTCTTCACTGGCGCTGGTCCATTCGACGCGGTGTCTTGCATGTGCCGGAATGTTGACGTACATGCCGGGTGTCAGATGGATGGGCAGTTCATCCTGCTCGAAGCGCAGACCGGCTTCGCCCTTGAGCAGCACTACCCATTCATTTTGCTGCTGGTCGTACCAGAAATCAGACGCGGAGCGATGACCTTTGGAAACGATGCGTTCTATCCGCACATTACCGGCCGTGAGCAGGCTTTCACTGATTTCTTCAGGAAGTTCCGCAGGGATGTGTTGAAACAGATGACCGTTTTTCATCGCTGCGGAACAAGCTGAATAATGAAGAAAAATTAAACCGACAAGGGTTTGTAACGGATGCGTTTCGGCTTCGCACCTTCTTCGCCCAGACGCTTGCGTTTGTCTGCTTCGTATTCCTGATAGTTACCGTCGAAGAAGGACACTTGCGAATTGCCTTCGAAGGCGAGGATGTGGGTCGCGATGCGATCGAGGAACCAGCGATCATGCGAGATCACCATGACGCTGCCGGCAAATTCCAGCAAGGCGTCTTCCAGTGCGCGCAGGGTTTCGACGTCGAGATCGTTGGACGGTTCATCCAGCAGCAGGACGTTGCCGCCCATCAGCAGGGTTTTCGCCAGATGCAAACGACCGCGCTCACCGCCGGACAGATTGCCGACGATTTTTTGCTGGTCGCCGCCCTTGAAGTTGAAGCGGCCCAGATAGGCGCGCGATGGCATTTCAAAACGGCCTACGGTCAGAATATCGGCGCCGCCGGTGACATCTTCAAACACGGTCTTGCTGTCATTGAGCGCATCGCGCGACTGATCGACGATGGATACCTGTGCGGTCGTGCCGATCACTACGTCACCGCTGTCCGGCTGTTCCTTTCCGGTGATCATTTTGAACAGTGTCGATTTGCCGGCGCCATTGGGGCCGATGATGCCGACAATCGCGCCGGCTGGAATGCGGAAACTGAGGTTGTCGATCAGCAGGCGATCGCCGAATGCTTTTGATACATTCTTGAATTCGATGACTTCATTACCGAGGCGCTCGGCGACCGGGATGAAGATTTCCTGCGTCTCGTTGCGCTTCTGATATTCGTGTTCGGACAATTCATTGAAGCGCGCCAGACGTGCCTTCGATTTGGCCTGACGGCCTTTCGGATTCTGGCGTACCCATTCCAATTCCTTGGCGATGGTTTTCTGGCGTGAAGATTCGGTCGCTTCTTCCTGTTTCAGGCGATTGCCCTTTTGTTCCAGCCACGAGCTGTAATTGCCTTTCCACGGAATGCCGCTGCCGCGATCCAGTTCCAGAATCCATTCGGCCGCATTGTCGAGGAAGTAGCGATCATGGGTGATGCCGACCACGGTGCCGGGGAAGCGTTGCAGGAATTGTTCCAGCCAGTCGACCGATTCGGCGTCCAGATGGTTGGTCGGTTCGTCGAGCAAGAGCATGTCGGGTTTGGACAGCAGCAGGCGGCACAGTGCGACACGGCGTTTTTCACCGCCGGACAATACGCCGATTTTTGCATCCCATGGCGGCAGGCGCAGTGCGTCGGCGGCCATTTCCAGTTGCTGTTCCGGATTGTCGCCGGCCGAGGTCGAGATGATCGCTTCCAGTCGGCCTTGTTCTGCGGCGAGCGCATCGAAGTCGGCGTCCGGTTCGGCATAGGCGGCATAGACTGCTTCGAGCAGTGCTTTCGCTTCAAAAACTTCACCGAGGCCGCCTTCAACAGCCTGACGTACGGTCTGTTCCGGATCGAGTTGCGGTTCCTGCGGCAGATAGCCGATATTCAGATTAGGTGCGGGACGCGCTTCGCCGATGATGTCGGTATCGATGCCGGCCATGATTTTCAGCAGTGTCGATTTGCCGGAGCCGTTGAGGCCCAGCACACCGATTTTTGCGCCCGGGAAGAAAGACAGTGAAATGTCTTTCAGGATTTGACGTTTCGGTGGGACGATTTTGCCCACGCGGTTCATGGTGTAGACGTAATTTGCCATTGTGATTTCAATAAAAGGTTGCTTGCCAAAGAGGTGGGTGCAAGGATAACCGATGGCGAGGCAGTGCGGTATGTACGGCGGCGGATATCGCCGGCAAAACGGAATTAAAGATGAAATATTTTCGCGTTTGTAAATACTGAAGAGAAGGATTCAACGCGGATGCAACACTGTGCATGCATGCAGTCCATTTTTCTTGCATTATGGAGTTGCTTATCCTATTGTGCGACGCACCATCCCTCTTAGAGAGCGCTCTTTGGCTTCACCAGATAAAAAAAGCAGCCTTGCTGCATTGACTCTGGCCGCTGTCGGCATTGTGTACGGCGACATCGGCACCAGTCCTTTATATACGATGAAAGAAGTGTTCTCCAAAGAACACGGTCTCGCCCTCACGCCGGAAAATCTGCTTGGTGTCGTCTCGCTGATCGTCTGGGGCCTGATCATCATTGTTTCGCTCAAATACGTCACACTGGTTTTGCGTGCAAATAATCGCGGCGAAGGCGGCATCATGGCGCTGATGGCGCTGGCACTTTCTTCGGTGACCAGAAATTCGCGCTGGTATTTTCCGCTGATGGTCATGGGCCTGTTCGGCGCCACGCTGTTCTACGGCGACAGCGTGATTACTCCCGCGATTTCTGTCCTGTCAGCGGTAGAAGGCTTGAGTGTTGCCACCTCCGCTTTCGATCCCTATGTCGTGCCATTGACGGTTGCCGTGCTGGTCGGTTTGTATTCGCTGCAGGCGCGTGGCACGGCCGGTATCGGCAAATGGTTCGGACCGATCATGCTGATCTGGTTTGTCACGCTGGCCGTGATGGGCATCGTCAACATCATCGATGCGCCACAGATTCTGTATGCCTTGAATCCCTGGCATGCATTGCATTTTCTCGACGGTAACCGCTTCCTCGCATTCATTGCGCTGGGTGCCGTGGTGTTGGCATTTACCGGTGCGGAAGCCCTGTATGCCGACATGGGGCACTTTGGTCCCAAGCCGATACGCATGGCGTGGTTTCTGGTTGCCTTTCCGGCGCTGTCGCTGAATTATCTGGGGCAGGGCGCGTTGCTGCTGATGCATCCGGATGCAGTGACCAATCCCTTTTATCAGCAACTCGGTGCATGGAGCGTGTATCCGCTGGTCATACTGTCGACGATGGCCGCGATCATCGCTTCGCAGGCGACGATCTCCGGCACCTTTTCGATGACCAAACAGGCGATTGCGCTGGGCTTTTTGCCACGCATGAAAATTGAATTCACATCGGCCAGCCAGATAGGCCAGATTTATATTCCGGCAGTGAACTGGCTGCAAATGACAGTGGTGGTGATGGCAGTGATCGGCTTCGGCTCTTCATCCGATCTGGCGGCAGCCTATGGCATTGCCGTCACCGCAACGATGCTGGTGACGACTATCCTGACCTTCTTCGTTATTCGCTATCGCTGGAAATACAACTTGATTCTGTGTTTTGCGGCGACCGGTTTTTTCCTGGTGATCGACGTCAGCCTGTTCTCGGCCAATATGTTGAAGCTGTTCCACGGCGGCTGGTTCCCCTTGTTCCTGGGTTTAATCCTGTTTACCTTGATGCTGACGTGGAAGCGCGGGCGCGAACTGGTGTTCGAGAATTTGCAGAAGCATGCGATTCCACTGGAAGATTTCCTGGCTTCGCTGTTCATTTCGCCACCGACGCGCGTGCCGGGTACGGCGATTTTCCTGCGCGGCGAATCGGATGGCGTGCCGCATGCGATGCTGCACAATCTGTCGCATAACAAGGTGCTGCATGAACGCGTGGTGTTCCTGACCGTGCGCATGATGGAAGTGCCGTATGTGCCGGCCGTGGATCAGGTCAGGATCGAGCATCTGGGCGACGATTGCTACCAGATGAATGTGACTTACGGTTTCAAGAATGTGCCGGATATTCCGGCGGCGCTGGAGCTGGCGAAAGAACAGGGCCTGGAATTCGAGATGATGGAAACCTCGTTCTTTATCGCACGTCAGACCGTTGTCGCCAACCCGGTGCGCGGCATGGCCTTGTGGCGTGAACATATCTTTGTTGCGATGTCGCGCCATGCACGCGGTGCAGCCGATTATTATCAGATTCCATCGAATCGCGTGATTGAACTGGGCACCAAGGTAGAGATTTAAAGGCAATGCGCATGTAAAAAAGGGACAACCATGTTGTCCCTTTTTTATGCGTGGAGTTTGTGGGTATCAGGAAGCTTGCTGCCGCCGCCAGCTTTGCCAGATGCCGTCCAGTGAATACAATCCGAGCGCGATCCAGATGGCGGCGAAGCCGATCAGACGTGCTCCGCCAAACGGCTCGTGATACAACCAGATACCGACGATCAGTTGCAGCGATGGCGTGATGTACTGCATCAGGCCCATGGTTGAAAGCGGCACCAGACGGGCGGCAGCGCCAAACAGCAACAGGGGAATGGCGGTGATCGGGCCGGCGGCCAGCATCAACCATTTTGTACCTGTCGATGCATCGCCGAATCCATGTGCACCCTGTGCAGTCATTATCAGTAGTGAAACGACGGCCAGCGGAAACAGCAGCATCGTTTCCAGTGACAGGCCTTCCAGCGTACCCAGCGATGCCGTCTTGCGCAGCAGTCCGTACAGGCCGAAGGTGATGCCCAGCAGCAGACTGACCCATGGCGGGTGCCCGTTTTGCCAGGTCAGCCAGAGTACGCCGATCGCTGCCATGCCGACAGCCATCCATTGCAGGCGGCGCAATCGTTCACCCAGTATCACCGAACCCAGCAGCACATTGACCAGCGGTGTCATGAAGTAGCCAAGACTGGCATCGATCACACGATCGTTATTGACCGACCAGATATACAGATACCAGTTGCTCGACAAAAGTAGTGCGCTGGCGGTGAAGCCTGCCAACACCCGTGGTTGGCGCAAGACGGGTTTCAGCCACGCCCATTGTCTGCGCACGCTCAGTACCAGCACCAGAAACACCAGCGCCCACACCATGCGGTACATCAAGACTTCCAGCGGCGGAATTTCCAGCAGCGACTTGAAGTAAATCGGGAACATGCCCCAGATTACATAGGCGCAAAATGCGTAGAGGATGCCGGGGTTCATGGCGATAGCGAGAAGGAAGAGGGTGATGCAGCTGGTTTAAAAAAACCAGAAGCAGGATTGAGACAGGCGAGAATTATCCCAGTAATACGGGAAGTGCGTTGAGCGCCTTGTTTTTGCGCTGAGTTGCGCGGGATGCTTTGAATTGGCGGGAGCTGAATAATAAAGTTTCTCGCCCATGAAGAAACGACGCCATATGTATAAAAATGAAATGACTTGTATATGGTGCGGCGTATAAAAAAGGGACAACATGGCTAGTTGTCCCTTTTTTTCAGCTTGAGATGGTTTCCGTAAATTGAGCAATATCTCTATCGCCGTTAAAGAAATTCCTTAGAACGTGTAGTTTGCTGATATCCACAGACGACGGCGTTCAAAGTTGCCGACGTACTCTGGCGCGTTCGATGCTACTCCGTCGCTAATAACGCCAGGATATTTCGCAAAATCCTTGTCCAGCAAATTATTGATAGCCATGTTGACCGTCAAGGACTTGTTCACCTTGTAATCCGCGCCCAGATTAAGCATGTGATAAGCCTTGTAATTGCCTAACAATGCCTTGGTGTTGGTGCCGGCAGCATCGTTGTCGCGGAAGCGTTCGCTGTTATAGCTATGCTGCGCCCATAAGCCCAGGTCTTGGCTGTAATGCCAATTCAACCGCGTATTGAATACATGTCTCGATGTATTGTTCAAAGGTTGGCCTTTGTTTGCGCCGGTTTTTTGCTCACTATCCGTAAAGGTGTAGTTGGCATTTAATTTCCATGCCGGTGCAAATTGCCAGGTCGTACCCAATTCCACGCCACGTACGGAAGCGCTATCTACGTTGATCGAACGGGATGCGTTTGTGTTGCCATTGATGTCGGTGAATGTCTGAGAGCCAATCGCATCTTCCAGGTCCGTATTGAATACGGTTGCGTTAAATCCGAAACCTTTCAGGTTGTCGAAGCGGAAGCCAAGTTCGGTGCTGATGCTTTTCTCAGGTTTCAAATCTGGATTGCCCCATTGCGGACGAGTTGGGTCGCCTTGGCGGCCGTAGCCGACAACACCGTCGAACAATTGCTCCAGACCTGGTGTGCGGTAACCTTTGCTGACGCCGCCTTTAAAGGTCCAGTTGTCATTCGCATTCCATACCAGATAGGCACGTGGTGTTGTTGCACCGCCGAATGTGCTGTGGTCATCGTGGCGCACGCCTA
>NZ_JBEBPO010000041.1:0-20554 GCF_040395855.1 Herminiimonas fonticola
GGCACCAAGAAAACCATCGGTATCATTTTTCCATCGACGTTGAAGTTCAATACCGGCGCTGCAGAAATCATGGAACTGAATGCAGGCAAATGCCGCATTCGTCTGGCTGGCGCAACGGAATGGAATACTTACGAAGGCGGCCAGCAATTCGAAGTGCCGGCAAATTCGAGCTTCGATATTGAAACGGTAGACACACTGGATTACGTTTGCCATTTCATCTGACGCGTTTAACAGGACGCGCGTGCCACAAATAAAAAAGCCCGGAATATCCGGGCTTTTTGCTAAGGACCGGCCTTATTCAGATTGGCTCGCCGTTCTTCTACCTATAATAGATGCTGCGTTAAAGATCAGGCGCCAGCCGCCGGTTTGAATTGACGATTTGATTGATACAGCCAGCGCGATCCTGTCCACTCACGACAGCCGCGCTGGACCTACTTCCCAAGAAAGAAGCATATGATCCTTGGCATTGATGTGGGAGGCACACATACCGATTCGGTATTGATGCAGAACCGCAAAATCATCCGTAAATCAAAAGTATTGACCGACAAGAATGACATTCTGGGTTGCGTGATGCGCGCCACCCATGCTGTCGCGACTGCGGACGATATCAAGCAGCTGAAGCGCATCGTGCTCAGCACCACAATTTCCACCAATGCCGTTGCGCAAAACCAGCTCGATCCGGTCGGTCTGATTGTCATGAACGGCCCTGGCGTTTCACCCAAAGATTTGCCTCTTGCCGACAAGACGCACTTGATCGCGGGCTACATGAATCATCGCGGCATAGAAGCAGAAGCAATAGATGACGATGAACTGCAAACGCTGAAACAGCAATTCAGTGCCGGCAAAATCGATAACCTGGCCATTATCGGCAAGTTTTCAACACGCAATCCTGTGCATGAGCAGGAAGTCGGCGCCTATCTGGCCGATCAGGACACGCATGTTTCACTCGGCCATCACCAGTCCGGTGTACTGAACTTCCCGCGCCGGATTTCGACCACTTATCTCAATGCTGCCATCTCGCGCCTGCACAGCCGTATGGTCGATCAACTGGCCAGCTATCTGAAGGAGCTCGGCGTCGATGTACCGCTGTTCATTCTGAAGGCGGATGGCGGCACCATAGGCGTACAGCAATCGCGCAACTATCCGGTGCAAACCATCCTGTCCGGACCGGCTGCCACCATCATGGGCGTACTGCCTTTTGTATCGTCGACACAGGACTCGGTATCGATAGACGTCGGCGGCACCACTACCGACATCGCACTGTTCGCCGATGGCGCACCCTTGCTGGAACCGAAAGGCGTCGAGATCGAAGGACACAAGACCCTGATCCGCGGACTGCTCACGCATTCGATGGCGCTCGGTGGCGACAGTCATGTGCAGGTAGTGAATGGCGCACTGCAGATCGGCCCCGAACGCAAAGGTTCGGCAATGGCATTCGACGGTCCGGTACCGACGCCGACCGATGCATTGATCGTGCTCGGTCTGGCCAGCATCGGCGACAAGAGCAAGGCATTGCGCGCAATGGAAAGCCTGGCAACGCCATTGAAACAAACACCGCAACAGCTTGCACAAACGATCGTGGACAGCATGTGCGCCAGCATTGCCGCCAAGGTCAGCGAAATGATCGCTGAGGTCAACAGCAAACCGGTCTATACGATCCATGAACTGCTCGAAGGGAAAGTGCTCATCCCTCAGCAATTGATCGCAGTGGGCGGACCGGCGCCCTATATTGCCAAACAGGTCGGGGAGCTGCTGGCACTGCCGGCGATCGTGCCGGATGACTCGGAAGTGATCAATGCCAGCGGCGCCGCAATGGCGCGTACCACCGTTGAATTGAATCTGCTGGCCGATACCGAATCGCAGCAATTAACGTTTGCCGAAGATGGCCGCAAGATGAAAATCTCTGCGCGTGCCACGGTCGACGATGTAGTCGCGCTCGGCAAGGAAAGATTGCTGGAAATCGCCATGGCTGCGGGTGCACGGGATGAAGACCTGGAAGTGGAAGTCGCCGACTGTCAGTCATTCAACGTGATCCACGGCTATGCGACCACAGGCAAGAACATCCGCGTCCGCTTGCAGATCAAACCCGGTTTGATCAAGCATGAACAATAAGTACGAACAAGTCTGAAGGAACACATCATGACGAAAAAGACAGGGCTGGTATTTTTCCCCGCATTTGATTATGCGATTTCGCCTACGCATCCGGAACGCGAAGAACGACTGTTGTACACGCAGGATCAGGTGTTTGAAGAAGGTCTGCTGGACTTCGACAACATCAAGGAATTCAAACCCGGCCTCGCTACCGCTGAAGATATCCAGCGCGTGCATTTCTGCGTGCCGGGCATAGACGAGATCGTCCATGCTTCACACCTGATTGCCGTCGGCGGTTGCATTACCGCAGCCGACAAGGTGATGACCAAGGAAGTCGATAACGCGTTTGCGCTGGTGCGTCCTTGCGGCCATCACTCATTCCGTGTCGTGCATGGCAGCCGTGGCTTTTGCACGCTGAACATGGAAGCAATCATGGTCGAGTACATACGTCACAAATATGGCGTGAAGAAAATCGCGATCGTGGATACCGATTGCCATCATGGCGATGGTTCGCAGGATATTTTCTGGCACGACCCGAATACGCTGTTCATCTCCATGCATCAGGATGGCCGTACCCTCTACCCGGGCTCCGGCTTTGCCGACGAGCTGGGTGGACCGAATGCCTTCGGCACCACGATCAACCTGCCGATGCCACCGGATACCTGCGAAGAAGGATTCCTGTATGTGCTGGATGAAATCGTGATGCCTATCCTGGATGAATTCAAACCGGACCTGATCATCAATTCGGCTGGCCAGGATAATCACTATTCCGATCCGATCACGAACATGAAATTTACCGCGCACGGCTACGCGGTGCTCAATCAGCGGCTGGCGCCGGATCTGGCCGTATTGGAAGGCGGCTACTCGATTGAAACCGCCCTGCCCTACATCAACACCGGCATCATCCTGGCGATGGCAGGGATGGATTTCAGCCACATTCAGGAACCGGACTACGATGCGGAAAGCCAGAAGCAGCCGGCCAACATTACCGCCTATCTGGAAAAATTGAAGGACGCGACCTTCCATCACTGGAACAACCGGCATGCGCTGCGCGAGCAAGTCTATCCGGAGCAGGAGTTCCACAAGCGCAGCATGGACGTGTACTACGATACCGATGGCATCCGTGAAACCATCAATGAAACAGTACGTTCCTGTAAAGATTGCGGCGGCACCGTCGTGATCGACTCACGCTGCGACGATACGCGCAATCACATTCTGGCCGTACAGATTCCGCGCTATGCCTGCGCTCCTTGCCGTACCTATGGTGAAGAGCTGTTCAATAAAACGGAAATTGCGGGCGCGGCTGCGCGTTATACGCAGGTCTTCCTGCAGGACAAGGACAACGATCGTTACCTGTCCAAGTAACGCACACATATCCCAGCCGCCTTCTCATGCCATGCATGCAGGAGGCGGCTGGCGAGAATGTGAGAATGTATGTGTAACTGAATGACCTTGGTCATTTCATATGATGTCGCAATAGTGCCGGGCCAGGCTGATTCGGCACTGTCTGGCCGGAAACGCGTTCTATCAGCCATTCCCCAGCGCATGCAGCGCATCCCTGCCGTAAGGCGACAGTAGCCACGCCACACATGCACAATGCAGTACGACCGTCACCCAGTAAATACGCTGGAAAGAGGGCTTGCTGGTTTTATGCCGCAGGATTCTTTGCGCCAGCCATCCACCCGGCCAACCGCCCAGAAAATCCAGCAAGTGCAGATTGTTTTCATTAATCCGCCATTCACCCTTGCGCGCGGCCGACTTGTCGATCGCGTAAGCAGCGAAAGTGAGCAGACTGAGCGCGAGATAACTACCCAGCACCGGCAATAAAATTTTCGATTCCATTTTTACGCCCTGAGGATCAAAGAAAAATCGGTTCGGGTTCCAGTTGCACATTGAAGCGTTGCGCAACATCCGCCTGAATTGAGGCAGCGAGTTGCGCAATGTCTGCGCCGCTCGCACCGCCACGATTCACCAGCACCAGTGCCTGATTTTCATAGACGCCGGCCGCACCGGCTGTCCTGCCCTTCCAGCCGCACTGATCGATCAGCCAGCCGGCCGCCAGCTTGACGTTGCCGTCAGGTTGCGCGTAGTTCACCAGTTGCGGATACCTTGTCAGCAAGGCGTCGCGCTGTTCCACTGTTACAAGCGGATTCTTGAAGAAGCTGCCGGCATTGCCGATCACGGCAGGATCGGGCAATTTGCGGGTGCGAATCGCGATGACAGCATCGCTGATCTGCCTGGCAGTCGGCGCAACAATATTGCGTGCAGCAAGCTCGTTCGCCACATCTGCATAACGGATCACGGCTTGCCATTTTTTCGGCAAGGTAAAGGTCACATCCAGCACCACGCCACGGTCGCGCAAACGGTGCTTGAACACGCTGTCGCGATAGCCGAACATGCATTCTGTTTTATTCAGTGTTGTGCGCTCGCCCGTTGCAAAATCAAACAGCGTCAATGCATGGAACCTGTCCTTGATTTCAATACCGTAGGCGCCGATATTCTGTATCGGCGCTGCACCGACGCTGCCAGGAATCAGCGACAGGTTTTCCAGTCCACCCAAACCATGCGCCAGCGTCCATAGCACAAACTGATGCCAGTTCTCGCCGGCGGCGGCACGCACATAGGTGGCGTCGTCATCTTCGCCGACGATCTCGATGCCCTTGCTTTCCATATGCAGTACCAGGCCTGGGAAATCCCGTGTCAGCAGAATATTGCTGCCGCCACCGAGAATCAGGCGCGGCATGGCTGCCAGCGCGGCATCGCGTTGCACGACTTCCAGTGTGCTTGCCGATGTCACCGGCAAATAGACATGCGCGCTGGCCTCCACCCCGAAGGTATTATGGTTGCGCAGGGAAACATCGTATTGAAGCGGTAGGGAATGAGTCATAGTGCGCGATTATATCTCTGGCCCTAGCCCCTCGGTTTTTTGTCCGCTAGAATGACGATCAAATCGGGATACGCTCCGAATAGGTAAGCTGAATAAACAAGCTGGTCTTTCGCCGGCATCTGCCGCGAGCCAGGCAACAAAAAGGAAAAACATCATGCCGTCTTTTGATACCGTCTCCGAAGCCAATATGGTTGAAGTAAAAAATGCCGTCGACCAGGCTGGCAAAGAAATCACGACCCGCTTCGACTTCAAGGGCAGCGATGCCCGCGTCGAACAAAAGGAACGCGACCTGACTGTATATGCGGATTCCGAATTCCAGCTGAATCAGGTATTGGATGTGCTGACCGGCAAACTGGTCAAACGCAATGTCGATGTACGCTTTCTCGATCGCGGCAAGATTGAAAAAATCGGCGGCGACAAGGTCAAGCAAGTCGTCAAGATCAAGAACGGCATAGAAACCGAAGCCGCCAAGAAAATCGTACGCATCCTCAAGGATAGCAAGATGAAAGTGCAAGCCAGCATCCAGGGCGATGCGGTACGCGTCACCGGCGCCAAGCGCGACGATCTGCAGGCAGCGATGGCTTTGCTGCGCAAGGAAGTTGCCGATTTGCCGCTGGAATTCAACAACTTCCGCGACTGAGTATTCGTCACAATCCATCCGCCGCATTCCGCTCCAGCCGTCGCGTCATGTCCATCGGGGACTTTGGCGCGACCGGTTTAGCCTGGCCGTATTCATATTGACGCTTTAACGACAATTTTCGGCCGCGTCCCGTTGTTCCTCCCAAACTACGGGAGTTTCGTGACAGAATCATTGCTTTTATAACACTGAGATCTGCCATGAAACTACCGCTGCTCGCCTCTCTCCTTAGCTGCATCGCGTTGCAAGTGCAGGCAGCGGATATCAGCGTGATCGGCCTTTTCCCCGGCAAGGCCGTGCTGGTCATCGATGGCGGCTCGCCCAAAACCTACGCAATCGGCAATACGGTCAGACCCGGCATCAAGCTGGTGGACGTCAATCAGACCACCGCCACTTTCGATACCGATGGCAAAAAACAGCGCATCGATCTTGGCGAACATGTGAACCGCATTGCTCCGTCAGGCGCCAGCAGCGTGACCTTGCAGGCCGACGGTCGCGGTCACTTCATGGTGCAGGGGCAAATCAATGGCGGCACAATGCGCATGCTGGTCGATACCGGCGCCTCGCTGATTGCATTGCCTGCAGCGGATGCGCGCCGCCTGGGCATCGATTACAAGAAGGGGCAGACTGCCTACGTCAATACGGCAAACGGCGTCGTGACGGCGTATCAGGTGGTGCTGAATTCGGTCAAGATCGGCGATATCACGCTGAATCAGGTGGATGCACTGGTGCAGGAAAACGGACTCACCTTCGCCTTGCTCGGCATGTCCTTCCTGAATCGCACAGAGATGCGGCGCGAAGGTGAACAGATGGTGCTGACCAAACGCTATTGAATCGATCTGCAATAAAAAACGGGCGCTGAATCAGCGCCCGTTTTTTATTTTCTGCAGTTATTTCTACTACGGTCCTTATGCGTCCGGATCCTTGAGGCGACGCTGCTTGACCGCTTCTGCCAAACCTTCCAGCACACCAAGACTGTCTTCCCAGCTGATGCAACCGTCAGTCACCGACTGACCATAAGTCAGTTCCTTGCCGGGAATCAAATCCTGACGGCCGGCAACCAGATGCGACTCGACCATCACGCCGACAATGCGCGTATCGCCACCGGCAATCTGCTTCGCAATATCTGCGCACACCGGAATTTGATTTTCCGGTTTTTTCGAGCTGTTGGCGTGCGAAGTATCGATCATCAGACGCGATGCCAGACCGTTTGCTGCAATATCCTTGCAAGCCTGTTCGACACTGGCCGCATCATAGTTAGGCGTTTTTCCACCGCGCAGAATGATGTGGCAATCTTCATTGCCGCTGGTCGAAACAATCGCCGAATGACCGCCTTTGGTCACCGACAGGAAATGATGCGGCTGCGACGCAGCCTTGATCGCATCAACGGCAATCTTGACGTTGCCATCGGTACCGTTCTTGAAACCGACCGGGCAGGACAAACCGGAAGCCAGTTCGCGATGCACTTGCGATTCGGTTGTACGTGCACCGATGGCGCCCCAGCTGATCAGGTCGGCAATATATTGCGGGCTGATCACGTCGAGGAATTCGGTACCGGCCGGCAGGCCGAGCTCATTGATATTCAACAGCAGTTCACGCGCAATATGCAGGCCGTCGTTGATACGGAAGCTGTTGTCCATGAACGGATCGTTGATCAAACCCTTCCAGCCGACCGTGGTACGTGGCTTCTCGAAATAGACGCGCATCACGATTTCCAGTTCACCGGCAAAACGTGCGCGTTCTTTCACCAGACGATGCGCGTATTCCATTGCGGCCTTGGTGTCATGTATCGAGCATGGTCCGATGACCACCATCAGGCGATCATCCTGACCGTGCAAGATGCGATGCAAGGCGATGCGCGCATCAGCAGCGGTCGTCTCCGCTTTTTCGGAAACACCCAGTTCGCGTATCAAATGCGATGGTGGCGTCAGTTCTTTCATTTCCTTGATCCGTAAGTCATCTGTGCGCGGCATGTTTTTCTCCAGTCAAAATCTGTACACTAAAAATAAAAAACCGCCATCGCGGGCGGTTATTTAAAGAATTTCGGTTTAAGCTTTTTTTACCTGCGCGCTTACCGCTTCTCCACCGCCGTTGGGCTGGAATAGCTAAAGTAAAAGTAAAATTGGAAGCGCAATGCGGTCATGTCTGTACTGAATTTCGTTTTATCTGTCGGTAATAGTGCAATAAATCACCTGGTTTGGCAAGAAAAGCTTGATAAATCCGTTGGCATTCAGGAAAACATGGCCCGAATGCCAACAAACATCAGGCCGTGCCGCCTACCGTTACACCGTCGATACGCAAGGTCGGCTGACCGACGCCGACCGGCACGCTCTGGCCTTCCTTGCCGCAGACGCCAACGCCACTGTCGAGACTCATGTCGTTGCCTATCATGGAGACCCGATTCAAGACATCGGGGCCGTTGCCGATCAGGGTCGCACCCTTGACCGGATAGGTCACTTTGCCGTTTTCAATCATGTAGGCTTCGCTGGCTGAGAACACAAACTTGCCATTGGTGATATCGACTTGGCCACCGCCAAAATTCACTGCATACAAACCGTTCTTCACGGATGCCAGAATTTCTGCCGGATCCTTATCGCCACCCAGCATATAGGTGTTCGTCATGCGCGGCATCGGCAGATGCGCAAACGATTCGCGACGCGCATTACCGGTTACCGGCATATTCATCAGGCGCGCATTCATCGTGTCCTGAATATAGCCTTTCAGGATACCGTCTTCGATCAGCGTCGTGCACTGCGTAGGATTGCCTTCATCGTCGATATTCAGCGAACCGCGACGATCGGCAATGGTGCCGTCATCCACCACTGTCACGCCTTTGGCAGCCACGCGTTCACCTATGCGGCCGGAGAATGCGCTGGAACCCTTGCGATTGAAATCGCCTTCCAGTCCGTGACCGATCGCTTCATGCAGCAACACGCCTGGCCAGCCAGGTCCGAGCACCACTGTCATCGGACCGGCCGGTGCAGGACGCGCTTCCAGATTCACCAGTGCAGAAGCAACCGCTTCGCTGGCGTACTTTTCCAGCAATTCATCGCTGAAATAAGCATAGCTGTAGCGACCGCCGCCGCCGCTGGAGCCCATTTCGCGACGACCGTTCTGCTCTGCAATCACCGTGATCGAGACGCGCACCAGCGGACGTATATCAGCGGCCAATACACCGTCGCTGCGCACAACCAGCACCACATCGTATTCACCGGCGAGGCCAGCCATCACTTGCACCACGCGCGGATCTTTGGCACGCGCAATGCGCTCGATTTTTTCCAGCAGCTTTACTTTTTCAGTCGCGTCCAGAGAAGTCAGCGGATCGTTAGGCAAATACAGATCACGGCCACCCACTTGTTGAATCGCGGAAGCGACCTTGATCTTGCCTGCGCCCTGACGTGCAATCGTGCGCGTCGCAATTGCCGCTTCCATCAATGCACGTTCGGAAATTTCATCCGAATAGGAAAAGGCGGTTTTATCACCCGATACGGCGCGCACACCGACGCCCTGGTCGATGGAGAAACTGCCGGTTTTGACGATACCCTCTTCCAGGCTCCAGCCTTCGCTTTTCGTAAACTGAAAATACAAATCTGCATAATCGACGCGATGCGTAAACATCGTGCCCAGAGTCTTGATCAGCACGGATTCATCGAGGCCGAAAGGCGTCAGCAAGACATTGCGCGCGACAGCCAGGGTCTGGAGATTTGGTTCAAATGGAGTCATTGTTTATTTGCCATTCGCGCGTTGAAGCGCAAACAAAATTGATTCGGATAACGAATTGTAGAGCATCTGGCCGGTCTGCCGCGCCAGCACTGCAACTTGTCTGCAACTTATCTATAACTTGCGGTGTTTCAATGCCGGAAGATTTTCACGGATACCGGTTAAATGATGGGGTTCGATATCGCCGATTACAAGGCCTTCGCCGTCTGCCAATACATCCTTGATTTCACCCCAGGGGTCGATCAGCATGCTGTGCCCCCATGTCGTGCGGCCATTCTGATGCCGCCCACCCTGTGCGGCTGCCAGCACGTAGCACTGGTTTTCAATGGCGCGCGCGCGCAGCAGAATTTCCCAATGCGCCTTGCCGGTTGTGTAAGTAAATGCAGCCGGCACCACGATCAATGCGCAATCGCCCATCGCCCGATACAGTTCCGGAAAACGCAGATCGTAGCAAACCGACAGACCCACCTTGCCGAACGGTGCGTCGAAAGTCGTGACCTCGGTGCCGTGCGCAATCGTGCGCGCCTCGTCATACGATTCCGCCCCCTTGGTAAAGCTGAACAGATGAATCTTGTCGTAGCGTTTGACGCGTTCGCCGGCCGGGTTGTAGACCATCGTTGTATTCAGCACCTTGTCGGCTACCGATGCGGCCATCGGTAGCGTGCCGCCTATCAGCCACACTTTATGTTCGCATGCGATTTCAGCCATGAAAGTCTGGATAGGCCCGACATCGATCTGCTCGGCCAGACCCAGCTTGTCGTTTTCATGCATGCCCATGGCTGCCCAATATTCAGGCAACAGAACAAGACTGGCACCCTGGCGCGCGGCGTCTGCAATCAAGCGGCGCGCAGTGGCGATATTTTCTTCAACCGAAGGGGTAGACACCATTTGTATGGCTGCTACGCGGGTCAGGGAAGTTGTCATGATTCAGCCCTCTATGCTGGAGTCTGCAATGCCGGATTTCGGCGCAGCCGGCTCCGTCTTGCGATCGACCTTGTTCACGTTCGGATCGCTCCATGGTCCGGTAATCGTATATTCATACGTAAATGCACGCGCCAGCGGTTCGCGCAGGAATAGTTGCGCCAGGAAAGTACCAGCGCCGATAACCGGATTAATGGCCAGCGCATAGGCGACGGATGCAGCGCCGGCATTGATTTCCGGAATCACGACGGCACGCAGATTCTGCGATTCTCTGGCGATGTCGGCCGAGCCGTCTATCAACACGGTCGCGCTCACGCCACGCATCTTGAGATTGTCAGTCGTCGCCACCCCATTTGAAATACGCGCACTGCCATTGATGCCATCAAATGCAAAACCTTCTGAAAATACATCACGGAAATCCAGCGTCAGGCGGCGCGGTATCGATTGCAGGCTGAGCACGCCGAGCAATTTGGCGGCGCCCGGCTCGACTTTCAGGAACTGGCCGGAAGCGATATCCAGATTGATTTTTCCCGACAGGCTGGGCACGTCAAACGAGAAGGGCAAGCCTTTCCAGCTGACATCGCCTTCCATCTTCCCTTTGCCGCCGCGCAGCACATCCACAAAGCCGAAGCGGTTGAGCAGATTGCCTGCGTTTGCAATATTCAGGTTGTAATCGAGACTGGAAACATTGCTGCCGTTTTTAGCCAGCCAGTTTCCCTTGGCCGTCAGGGTTGCGTCCGGATTGGCGAGCGACAGATTCCTGATGCGCCACTCGCGTCCTTCCGTTGCGCGTACATAATGCGCCAGCAGTTCAAGACGCCCGAGCTTCTTGCCGAACAATTCAAAATTCTCGGCAACCACATCCAGTGCCGGCATCTCTGTCGCACTGTCTACACCTTCGAGTAAGTTGTTGACGTCTGCACCCACTGTTTTAGGCACCACCATCGAGGCCAGGCGTGCGGTGACCTTGCCCAATCCACGCCCCGACGAAGACTCAATCCATGTCAGGTAGCCTGATGCCTGCGCCGAATCGATATTGGCTTGCCAGGCATTGGTGTCATGCGATACGCCGACCACCACCTCATCGAATTTTTTCCCCATCACAAACAGCTCATTGGCGCGGGCGGCCAGAATGTTCGGTTCGACGTACTGCGCCATATTGAGCGCGTCCGACGGGTCTGCGATTTTTTTCTGTGTGTCCTTGCCAGCTGCAGTAATCGACGATGCGACACTGATCCATTCATCGATATTCAGCGAACGCAAGCTGACGTTCACCATCAGGCCGCCATCCGGTTCCGGCGCCGGTGTATTGACGCCTATGCCGCCACGCACCACCCGCCACGCGGCAGCAGTATCCGTCGCACTTTTCTCGCGCAAGTAGCTGCCAACTATCG
Source organism: Herminiimonas fonticola (assembly GCF_040395855.1). GTDB lineage: Bacteria > Pseudomonadota > Gammaproteobacteria > Burkholderiales > Burkholderiaceae_D > Oxalicibacterium > Oxalicibacterium fonticola_A. The sequence continues at coordinate 11,651 of NZ_JBEBPO010000041.1, forward strand.
ACGGGCCCAGCGCAAGCTTGATGCCATCGCGCATGACGGCAGCATTCTCGGAAGGCAGGCTGGCCTGTTCTATCCTGAGCGGCAAGGCATCCTTGGCGGCCTTGCGCAGAGGCGCCGGGAAAGCCAGGCCCAGGCCGCGCAGATTGGAGTCCACCACTATTTCGACGCGCTTGTTCTTGACGCTGATCGTAGTGCCGAAGCCTGTGCTGCCGCTGATCCGGTCTATCAGTTTTTGCATCGCCGGCGCAGGATAGTTTTTGCGCAAACCGGCAGCCGACATGGTGCCGCCCGCCTTGATCAGGATAGTGCCGTCTTTTTGCGTGCCGCCCGTTACCGTCAGCGGGCCGCCCAGGAAATTCGCCTTGATGTTTTTCAGCGTCAAGCCTTTTTCATCGAATTCGAGTTCGCCGCTCGTCTGCGTAATCGCCGGAATGGCATTCTGCAAAATCACATTGTTATTGGCGAATTTCACGATACCGCGCACCTTGGCATCTATCATCTGATGCAAAGGCAGCTTCAGATTAAGCGCGAGCGTGGCATTGCCGCTGGCTTTCGTTTCATCGGTGAAGTGTCCTATCCAGGTCGCGACCGGGCTGTCCACCGTGTATTGCACCAGGTCCTGCAAAGTACCGGCTGCATGACCATCGATTTCCAGTACCGGTTCATCCGCCAGCAAATCGGCAATCACCGCTTTCACATTCGATACCTGGGCACCATGCGTACTACCGCTTTCACCCCTGATTTCCATCCGCGTACGATCGAACAGTATGGTGCCTTTGACTTTTTCCAGCAGCGGCCACAACGGTGCCTTGCCATCCTTGCCAAACATGTCAGGCGCATAATTCAAACCGCCGTTATCGATCTTGCCGCCAAAAATAAATTCGCCTTTCGGCTTTTCACCGGCTTTTTGCGCATGGAAGGGAAACTGATTCAAATCGCCTTTTAACCTGATATGGCCGTCATTCAGCGTGCCCGCAATCAGTGCGTTGCCGAGCCAGGTACGGAAGTCCGTATTCATGCCCAGTGGCAGATAGGCGCCGATCTTGTTCAGCTCAAGGCCGGACAGGCTGCCCGTCATATCGATAGTACCCAGCGCATGCCCCGGTTTTTTGTCCAGCGGCATCAGATGCGTGCCGGAGAACGAAGCGACCAGCCCCTGTTTCGCCAAACTCATTTGGCGCACATCCAGCAACAATTGATTGTTTTTCTGGAAGGCCCATTTGGCGTCCATCTTCAATTCATCGAACGTGATCTCAGGTTCGGAAAAATAAGCCGGCAAGGCCAGGGTGAGCTGTTCCGATGCCAGTACGAAAGTGCCGCCCTGATTATTCGCATCGACATGGCCGGTCAAATTTTCAAAACCCGGAATCGCCGGCACTGCCGCCTGCGCAGCGGCCTTGGCGCTTGCCACGCGGGCCGGACGCGCCGGCTGTGCCTTCAGCGCCAGCCCGATGAAGTCGCCCTTGATCTTGTACGACTCTATATCCGGATAGGTGCCCTGCAATTGCGCCGAAAAATTCTTCAGCTTCCCGCGCGGCGCAAAATCTTCCAGCAAACGCAACTGTGTCGCCGGTAAAGGCAGACGAACCGCAAAATCGGCCCATGCCTGCAAATCGAGCGAAGCGGCTTGTACTTCGATACTCTCCGGTTTGCCGTTTTGAGCGGCAATGTAACGTTCGCTCATCGTGGTCTTGGGCAGTACCAGCCCGTCGTCGGTTTGCAGCGAGAAATCGCGTACCGAAATCGTGTGTCCGCGCATACCGAAAGTCGGCACGCCATCACGCGCATTGCCTTCCAGCGGTTCGCGCACTGAAATACGTCCATTCGCATGCGCCAGCGACAAAGGCGGCATATCCTTGCGCAATTGCGCCGATACATTCGACAGGCTCAGATCGGCAGTGAAATCGGCCACCCGCGCATGATCGAATGCCAGCCAGGCGCGCATCGAACCGCTGGCCTGCTGCAGATCAAAGGGGAAATCGAGATAGGTTTTCCATGCTGCGAGATTGGTGTCGCGCAAATCGGTATACAGCTCGCCGGTCCAGCGTGTCGCATCGGAAATTTTCTGCGCAAAAAGCGGATGATCAAACGCTGCGCGCACATCCAGCGGCGCCGCAATGGCTGCCGGCGGCGTCGCCTTCAATGCAAATTTGTGGTGTCGTCCGCTGTTATGCAAGACCATGTTGACATTGCCGAGCAATAATTCAGGCGCCTGACGCAGCTGATCCTGCCAGCGCAAGCGTCCATCCCTGATCGTGATTTCGCGTTGCGACAGTATCCAGTCGGCAGCCTTGCCATCGCCGCTTTTCTGCAAATCGAGCAGCAGGCCGGCAACATAAAAATTGCCACTCGCATCGCGCCGGACATCCATATCCGGCTTGTCGATTTCCAGGCTGTGCAGACGCAAGTCGGCAATCAGCACCGATAACCACGACACCGTGGCCGACACTGCCGGCAATTGCAAGGCCTTGTCGCCATCCTTGTCGTAGACCACGACATTGCCCAGCGCCAGATGCGGGCGCAAACCGTCCCAGGATGCTGCAATGGTTTCTATCGATACCGGTCGCCCTATCGCTTTGGTCGCGACTTTTTCCACATCGACACGGTAGGCGGATATCTGCGGCAGAACGGCGTAACGCAAAGTGAGGAACAGCGCGCAGAAAATGAAATATGCCAGTACCAGCAATTTCAGCAGCCAGCCCAGCGCATGGTGGCTGGCTTTATTGGCGGCACGAAACGATTGTTGCAGCGACCGCCAGCATAGCCGCAGCCGATCGGCAGTCAGGGTCTGGTTGGGAAGGCGTGGATCTGTCGGCATCAATCAAAAGGGTCGGTAAATCGACTTCGCGTAGAATAAAACAAGCTGACAGGCAAATCGGCTCGCACACTATATAAAACAAAGCTTACATCTCAAGAACTCTAGGATACTCTCTCACACCGTGACAAACCTGTCTTCTACCCCAATTACCGCCTCCCGTTTTTATACCCGATGGCTCCATGCAGATACAGGCCGTGCGCAAAGGGTAGCCGAAGTCGGCAAATTATCCCTGAACTCGACCATTTTCGGTGAACTCTTACAAAACGAAACAGATGCCGGCGCCAGCTTGCCTGCCGCCATGCGCCGCGTGCGCAATCTGGTCATTGCCACCCTGATCCAGCGCGATCTCGGCGGTCTGGCCGATCTGGCAGAGGTGGTCGAGACGATGACGGCTTTTGGCGATTTCGCAGTGCAGACGCATCTGGCAGCGGTGAGCGCCGAACTGATGGCGATACACGGGACACCGATAGGCCACGAATCTGGCGAACAGCAGGAAATGATCGTGCTGGGCATGGGCAAGCTGGGCGGCGGCGAGTTGAATGTATCGTCCGATATCGACCTGATTTTCGTCTATGCCGAAGATGGCGATACCATCGCCACCGCGCCGGAACAACGGCTGCTGTCAAATCACGAATTTTTTACGCGCGTCGGCAAAAAGCTGATCGCGGCGCTGTCGGAAATTACCGAAGACGGCTTCACCTTCCGCGTCGATATGGCCTTGCGCCCGAACGGCGCCTCCGGCCCGCTGGTCGCCAGTTTCAATATGGTCGAGGAATACCTGATCGTGCAGGGGCGCGAATGGGAGCGCTATGCATGGGTCAAGGCGCGCGCACTGACCGGCAAGCCATCCGATATCGATGCGCTGGAAAAAATCATCCGGCCTTTTGTCTATCGCCGCTATCTGGACTACGGTTCCATCGACGCCATCCGCAATATGCATGCGCAGATACGCGCCGAAGTCACACGACAGGAAGCACGCCATCCGGATCGCAGCAATAACGTCAAGCTGGGCCGTGGCGGCATACGTGAAATCGAATTTCTTGCGCAGGTATTCCAGTTGATACGCGGCGGTCGCGATGCCGCATTGCGCGACCGTTCCACACGCAACACGCTGCGTACGCTCGCCGAAAAAGAACTGTTCAAACCCGAAGTGGTCGAACAACTGCTGCACGCCTATACCTTTCTGCGCAATCTCGAGCATCGTCTGCAATATCTGGACGATGCGCAAACGCATACGCTGCCGCCGAATGCGGCCGATCAGTTGATCGTTGCCAAGATGATGGGCTATGAAGACGTACCAACCCTGCTGGCCGCGCTGGAAGAGCAACGCGCACTGGTCGCCACGCAATTCGATGAAATTTTCAACGACAAGAAGAGTGAACATACATCGGACAATCAGCCGCAAGCAGAACTGAGCGCTGTGCTGACCGATACCGACAGCGAACAGGTAATCGAAAGCTATCTTCTCGACCTGTCCTTTGACCATGCCGCCGATGCAGCCAAACGCCTGCTCGCCACCTGGCATTCGCCGCGCCTGCAATCCTTGCCGGAAGCCAGCCGCAACAAGCTGGTTGCACTGGTAAATGCCGCACTGCCCCTGATTGTCAAAATCACCGAGGCACGCTCGACCACACTGAGCCGTCTGCTGGCTTTTCTGGAAACCATCGCGCGCCGCGCCGCCTACCTTGCCTTGCTGACGGAATATCCGCATGCACTGGAGCGCGTGATCCGCATGATCGCCGCCAGCGACTGGGCGGCAAAATATCTGACGCGCCATCCACTGCTGCTGGACGAATTGCTGGACGACAGAACATTGAAAGCCGCACCCGACTGGAACGCCTTTGCGCGCGACTGCCGCCATCGTTTGGATGAAACGCCGGGCGATACCGAACGGCAAATGGACGTGCTGCGCGAAATGCATCACGCGCAACTGATCCGTCTGCTGGCACAGGATCTGGTGGGCGACCTCAGTGTCGAACGTCTGGCCGATCATTTATCGGAACTGGCCGACAAGCTGGTTGAAGCGACGATACAAACGATCTGGAAAGGATTCCCGAATCGCCATCGCGAAGAACCGAAATTTTCCGTCATTGCCTATGGCAAGCTGGGCGGCAAGGAACTCGGTTACGCCTCCGACCTGGATGTCATTTTTCTGTATGACGACGACGATCAGGATGCGCCGGCGCTGTACGCCAAGCTGGCACAGCGTTTCATTACCTGGATGACGACACATACGCCGGCCGGAATATTGTTCGATGTCGATATCGCCCTGCGGCCTGACGGCGCCAGCGGCTTGCTGGTTTCCAGCGTATCGTCGTTCGAGAAATACCAGACCACTTCCGCCTGGCTGTGGGAACACCAGGCATTGACCAGAGCGCGCTTCTGCGCCGGTGATGCTGAAATCGGCGCACGCTTTGAAGCGATACGCGAAAGCGTATTGCGCCAGACACGTGATCCGGTTGAATTGAAAAAGGAAGTGCTGGAAATGCGCAAGAAGCTGCACGACGCGCATCCGAATCGCAGCGAACTGTTCGATCTCAAGCACGATACCGGCGGCATGATCGATATCGAATTCATGGTGCAATTCCTGGTGCTGCGCGACGCTGCGCAACATCCGCGCCTGACCGGCGACATCGGCAATATCGCACTGCTGAAATTATGCGGAGAATTGGGTCTGATCGATACCGTTTTATCCGGCACCGTGGCCGACGCCTATCGAACCTTCCGCAAGTTGCAGCACAACATCCGGCTGCAAGGCGCAGATCGGGCAAGGGTCGAGCAGGAACGCGTGAGCAATGAAGCAGCGGCAGTAGTGTCTCTATGGACCGCCGTATTTTCCTGAGCATACGTACATCGACATTTTTGTCTGCTTCCAGCAAACAGGCAAAAATGTCGGCTGAACAGGCACGCAAAAGTTATCCCCACATTTTGTGCACAGCCCTGTGGATAAGCTGCGGGCAAGCGACATACATCCTTGTTCCATAAGGGAAAACTTTTCCTGCACATATTGCGCAAGCGTCACTGCATATATCCGGTTTACGCTGCCATTCTCTTAGCCACTCTAAAAATTCACAGGGCGAATGGCCGACATTGCTCTTGCCATTCTGCTACGGGAATCGAAAAACCATCTGCAAAATAATGGATTTAAAAAATCCTTGATGCCGTAATCGAACAAATATTTCTTGAAATTTAACGAGCTTCACGTGACACTAAATGCGCATGCACGCCCGAAGAGGCGGCAGCGATAGACAACCACTTGCAGCCGGGACAAAAGGAGAAACATATGTCAATAACGGCCAGCAATCGCGCACCAGCGGATCTTAGCCATATCCAGGTCGATGATAGGGATGAGCTCCGATACTGGGCAGATCGATTTGAGCGCACGCCGCGAGAACTTGAAAATGCCGTCATCCGAGTGGGTGCAAAGACAACAGACGTCGAACAATATTTGAAGCTGAAGTCTTACGCCAGACGGGAATGAAGTTCAGCACCGGGCAAGCAGTCCGCTTCATCCGCACGCTCACCACATCACAATCATGTCTTGAATGAACCTGGCGCTTACAGCGTCAGCCCATTCTGGCTGCCTTGCCTGTTGTGCACAGTCACGACAGCACCCGCCAGATATGCCGATTAGGGTGCAGCATGGTGTAAATAAATTTTGCCCGATCCGGCATTCCTCCTGGATGGAGAAGACAAACAAATCCTGTAAAACACAGGCAAGGTCTATGCGCTTCCTGTTGCAATCAGATCCTGCATCAATATGCTCCAGCCAAAGAAACCGAAATATGGCCGGCGCGCAGTATACTTTGTCTTTTACGGCAATTGCCTTACCTCGAAGGATGTCCCATGATCACCTTACCTGCATGTCCCAAATGCAATTCCGAATACACCTATGAAGACAGCGGCATGTACATCTGCCCCGAATGCGCACACGAATGGCCGGCTCAGCAGGCAGCGACCGAATCCGCCGAAGAAAGCGGCAAGGTTTACCGCGACTCGGCCGGTAACGTCTTGCAGGACGGAGATACCGTCACCGTGATCAAGGATCTGAAGTTGAAAGGATCTGGCGGCACCATCAAGGTCGGCACCAAGGTCAAGAATATCCGTCTGGTCGATAGCGATCACGACATCGACTGCAAGATCGACGGTTTCGGCGCCATGAGCCTGAAATCGGAATTCGTCAAAAAGGCATGACCGTGCACGCGCGAGCCAGATCTGTATCGCATCGCGACGGCTTTTCTGCTGCGTGATTCCATGTTGCAGACGACATCCCTCCCGATACGCACCGAGTGCCCGCCCGGCACTTGCGTATGCGAGCGTGAAAGTTTGTTGAACGACCCAGGCGGCGATATGCGCGTGCTGCTGCTGACGCGCATGGAAGAGAAAAAACTGATCGCGCGCATAGAAAATATTTCCAGCTACGCCGACTTGCTGCATATGGCGGAACGCATACAGGCGCAGTTGGGAATCGTGTTGCAGATTGCACCTGGCACGCGCGAAGTACGCACGGTACGCGGCTTGACCATAGAACTGCTGGAGCGCCGCGGACTATGCAAAAAAATACGGCAAACGATTCCGGCGGCGATACGCAAATGTCTGGACAGGAATCCGGAAATTGTCTACGCCATTCTGGATGCGCACGATTTGCTTGGCGATAGATGAAGCATTGCTGATCAAACAAGGCACAGAAAAAACTTGCAATAGTTATCCACTTTTTTTGTGCACAGCCCTGTGGATAAGCCATATGCAATCTTGCTATGTCATTGTTTCAAAAGAGAAATTATCCGCTGCACAAATTGCGTATATTCACCGTACTCAATTCTCCAAACCCGATTGATTCTACGGATTCAATGAACATCGCAGAACGCGGATCAATACCTGTAATGAAAATGCGGAGTCAACCGTCACCATGTCGACTCCGCAATGCAGTGCTCTGTTTCTGCCCAGCTGGACAACATCAACTACAGTATTACTGCCAGCGCTTTACCGCTCTCGCGCTCAAATAACGGCCAGCTTCATACTGCAGACGCCTTCAATCATGCCTTCGAGCTGATCACCCTTGTTGATCGCGCCAACGCCGGCTGGCGTGCCCGTCATGATGAGATCGCCCGGTTTGAGTTCAAAGAAAGTCGAAAGAATGGAAATCTGTTCCGCAACCTTCCAGATCATTTGATCCAGATCGCCCTTTTGCCTTACTTCGCCATTGACCTTGAACCAGATGCCGCCTTTGTGCGGATGGCCTACGTCAGCAACCGGAATCAATGCCGAACAAGGTGCCGAATGTTCAAATGCCTTGCCCACTTCCCACGGACGACCCATTTTTTTTGCCACGCCTTGCAGATCGCGCCTGGTCATATCGAGCCCGACACCGTAGCCGAAGATATGATCCAGCGCGTTTTCAACCGTGATGTTCTTGCCACCCTTGGCTAGCGCCACGACCAGTTCAAATTCAAAATGCACATCCGATGTTTCCGGCGGATACGGGAAATCCTGATCAACAATAATGTTGTCCGGATTTTTTTGAAAGAAAAATGGCGGTTCCTTATCAGGATCATGACCCATCTCGATCGTGTGCGCTGCGTAATTGCGGCCTATGCAATAAATACGATGAACAGGGAAAAGCTTGTCCGTTCCCCGTACAGGCAAGGCAGGAATGCTTTGTGGTTGTATAACGTAAGCTTGATTCTCAGCTGCCAATTTTTCGGTACCCATTGCCCCCCCTTCGGAAAATATAAATTCGGTTTTAAAAATAATGCCTGCACTTCATCCGGCGAATGCAATTCCTGCATTCATTCAAGATGGAAAGCAGCGCTACAAAAACAAGACGTAAAAAAAGCCCCGGTGCCGAACTGTCCTATTACATAAGCAGTTCAAACCCGGGGCTTTTTCATGCAGCAAAAAATTGCATGAAACGATTGCTTACTTGGCTGTCATCAATGCTACTGTGGTGTCCAGCATGCGGTTCGAGAAACCCCATTCATTGTCGTACCACGACGAGACCTTGACCAGACGGCCGGATACTTTGGTCAGCGTCGCATCGAAGTTGCTCGAAGCCGGATTGTGGTTGAAATCAACCGAAACCAGTG
>NZ_JBEBPO010000042.1:0-20284 GCF_040395855.1 Herminiimonas fonticola
TGCCGTGCGGCATGGTGTACAGCGTGCTGCTGACAGCGATGTTTTCCGGCTCTGCACTGTCCGGTGCGCTGGTGATGCTGGCTTTCGGGCTCGGCACCTTGCCGGCGATGCTGAGCCTGGGACTGGTCGGTGCGCGCCTGCGCATGCTGGCGCAAAAACGCAAGGTGCGGATAGCCTGTGGCCTCATCGTTCTGGCCTTTGGCGTACTCGGATTGCTGCGTGCTGCCGGCGGTCTGTCAGGCGACATTTCAGGTGGCTTGCTGGATGCGTTTTGCATTACGCCGCAGGCAGCGGGGCTGCATAGATGAACGCACATACGGAAGCCGAAACCAATTCGGTCGTGCAAAGCGCAACGACTTTCGACGGCTGCTATCACTGTGGTTTGCCCTTGCCGACTGCGGCGCACTGGCCGGTCGAGATTGACGGCCAGCATCGCGACATGTGCTGCCCCGGTTGTCAGGCGGCGGCGCAAACCATCGTCGAGATGGGACTTGCCGATTATTACCGCACGCGTTCCGCATTTTCCGCCACCGCCGATAGTGCGGCGCTAATCCCGCCCGAACTGCTGCTCTACGATCTGCCGGAAGCGCAAAAAAAATTCGACCTGAATGAAGAAAGTGCGGAAGCGACGCTGTCCATCGAAGGCATACGCTGCGCTGCCTGCGTCTGGCTGATCGAACGCCGGCTGGCGCGCCTGCCCGGTCTGCAAGCGGTCAATCTGAATGTGGCGACCGAAAGGCTGTATGTGCGCTGGCAAAAGGAGTTGTGCAAGCCGAGCGACGTTTTGCAGGCAGTGCGCGATATCGGTTATGTGGCCTATCCCTATGATGCGGCCAGGCATGACGCGCAACTGCGTCGCGCCAGCCGCACGCTGTCGCGCCAGTTATTCGTTGCCGGTTTGTCGATGATGCAGGTGATGATGTACGCAGTGCCGGCCTATATCACGCATGACGGCACACTGGAAAGCGACATGGACACACTGATGCGCTGGGCCAGCCTGTTGCTGACGCTGCCCGCCGTCTGTTATTCGGCCTTGCCGTTTTTCCGTGGCGCTTATGCCAGCCTGCGGCAGCGTGCACTGGGCATGGATGTGCCGGTTGCACTCGGCATAGGTGCCGCTTTTATCGGCAGTGTGGTCGCCGTATTGCGCGGTGACGGCGATGTGTATTTCGATTCCGTCACGATGTTCATCTTCCTGCTGCTGTGCAGTCGCTATCTGGAATTGATAGCGCGTCGCAAGGCGGCCGGAGCGCTGGAAAAGCTGCAGCATGCCTTGCCGGCTGCCGCCGCACGCATGAGCGGCTATCCGGCGCAGCGCGAATGCAGCATGGTGGCGGCAACCCAGTTGTGTGCCGGCGACTTCATTCTGGTCAAGCCGGGCGAAGCCATTGCCGCCGATGGCGAGATCGTCGAGGGCGCGAGCGCGATCGACATGTCCTTGCTGACCGGCGAAAGTGCAGCCCTGAAAAAAAACGTCGGCGATATTTTGCCGGGCGGTGCCATCAACATCACGCAAGCCATCGTGCTGCGCGTCAGCAAGGTGGCAGCGGACAGCACCTTGTCGCAACTGATACGGCTGATCGAACGGGCAGGGAATGCCAAGCCGCAGATTGCGCTGTGGGCCGATCGCGTAGCGGCATGGTTTGTCGCTGCCTTGCTATTGTTTGCCCTTGCCGTCTTTGTCTTCTGGCAGTGGCACGATCCGGCGCGCGCCTGGCCGATTGCAATTGCCGTGCTGGTCGTCTCCTGCCCATGCGCACTGTCGCTCGCCACGCCGACTGCGCTGGCGGCCGCTACCGACCGGCTGGTGCGGCAAGGCGTATTGATCGTGCAGCCGCATGTGCTGGAAATCCTGCATCGCACGACGCACATCGTATTTGATAAAACCGGCACGCTGACGGTAGGCAAACCGGTGCTGCAAAACGTGCATGCCTTCGCCAGTATCGAGCGCAATGACTGTCTGCAGATCGCCGCTGCGCTGGAAACCTCGAATGCACATCCACTGGCGCAAGCCATTGTTGCCGCCGCCTCAGCCGTCGCAACGACGGAGACAACGCAGGTTGCGCATGATGTCAGTTATACGACAGGGCAAGGCCTGGAAGGCGTGATAGACGGGGTTCGCTTCCGGCTCGGCAATGCCGTCTTCGTCGGCGAACTGGCCGGACGCAGCATCGATCACCAAAGCAGCACCGGCATGACCTCAGTCTATCTCGGCAGCAGTGGCACATGGCTGGCGCGCTTCGATCTGACTGATGCGGTGCGCGAGGATGCGCGCGAGGTGGTCGCGTATTTCAAACGGCTGGGAAAAATCGTTATCCTGCTCAGCGGCGATCAAGCGGATGTCGCGCAGCATGTGGCGTCTGAACTCGGGATTGCAGAAGCGCATGGCAGCTGTCTGCCCGAACAGAAACTGGCCTTCGTGCAAGAGCTGCAGCGGAAGGGCGGTATCGTGGCGATGGTCGGCGACGGCATCAACGACGCTGCCGTACTGCGTGCCGCCGATGTATCGTTTGCGATGGGCTCAGGGGCGGCGCTGGCGCAGACGCATGCCGATACCGTTTTGCTGTCGCCGCATCTTGCCGCCATCGCAAATGCTTCGGAGGTCGCGATCAAAACCATGCACGTGATCCGGCAAAACCTGTTCTGGGCGACCTGCTACAACCTGCTGGCGATTCCGGCAGCGGCGATAGGCTGGATCAATCCATGGATGTCCGGCGTCGGCATGTCGCTCAGTTCGGCGGTTGTCGTGCTCAACGCACTGCGCCTGCGCCGCATTCCGCGTACGCATGATGATCAGTCGGTGCCGGAAAAAGCAGAACATCCAAACGGCATTGCCGCCATCGCAGAGCCAGGGGTAAACTGAAGCACATGGAAGCCTTGTACCTTTTGATCCCGCTCAGCATTCTGATTGTGTTCCTGGCAATCTGGGTATTTTTCCGTGCCTCCGATAGCGGACAGTTCGACGACCTGAAAGGGCCGGGCGCCCGCATCCTGCAGGACGACGACCGTCCGGGGCAGTGATAGCTGTTCCATTTTTCATGTTGCGGCTTGCGCATTTGCCACGAATCACCGTGCATGGCCGGCATTGCAAACAAACGCTGTCGATATAAGAGTCCGCACACGATCCGGTTGTCAATCGGGCCGGCAATTCACCTGCCGATTCGTCGCGACCGTCAGCAGTTCATTTTCTGCAGGCCGCAAAAATAGCGTGTGGAATAGCCGGATTCCGCTTCCAGCCACTCCGTGCTGTGTACATGCGAGACGAAACCGGTAGTTTGTCTCTTCTGTTTGACGCCGATTTGATGCAAATCAAAATATCACACGGCACTCGGCCTTACCCTTGCGGCATCATCGTTGCACTCTAGGGAGAAGGTTCAGTGGATACGGCACTTAACTATAATTACAAGGTCGTCAAGCAGTTCGCGATCGCCACCGTCGTATGGGGCGTGATCGGGATGCTGGTTGGCGTTTTCATCGCCGCACAGCTGGCCTGGCCGGCACTCAATTTCGATATTCCCTGGCTGTCTTACGGGCGCCTGCGCCCCCTGCACACGAATGGCGTGATCTTTGCCTTCGGTATTTGCGGTCTGTTCGCCACCTCCTATTACGTCGTGCAGCGCACCTGCCAGGTACGCCTGTTTTGCGACAAATTGGCTGCGTTTACTTTCTGGGGCTGGCAGCTGGTGCTGGTTCTGGCCGTCATCACGCTGCCTATGGGCTGGACACGTGCCAAGGAATACGCAGAACTGGAATGGCCGATCACGATCCTGATCACCATCGTCTGGGTTGCCTACGCGGTGGTGTTTTTCGGCACCATCATCAAGCGCAAGGTTGCGCACATCTATGTGGCCAACTGGTTTTTCGGCGGCTACATCCTTGCCGTCGCCTTGCTGCACATCGTCAACGGCATCAGCATGCCGGCATCGATAGGCAAATCGTACTCGGCATATTCAGGCGTGCAGGATGCGATGATCCAGTGGTGGTACGGCCATAACGCAGTCGGTTTCATCCTCACCGCCGGTTACCTCGGCATGGTGTACTACTTCATTCCAAAACAGGCGGAACGTCCGGTGTATTCGTACCGCCTGTCCATCGTCCACTTCTGGGCGCTGATCTTTACCTATATGTGGGCAGGCCCGCATCACCTGCACTACACGGCATTGCCGGACTGGACGCAATCGGTCGGCATGGTGTTCTCGCTGATTCTGCTGGCGCCAAGCTGGGGCGGCATGATCAACGGCATGATGACGCTGTCCGGCGCATGGCACAAACTGCGTTCCGACCCTATTCTCAAATTCCTCATCGTCTCGCTGTCCTTCTACGGCATGGCGACGTTTGAAGGTCCGATGATGTCGATCAAGACCGTGAATGCGCTGTCGCATTACACCGACTGGGGTATCGCCCACGTCCATGCGGGTGCGCTCGGCTGGGTCGGCTTCATCACCATGGGTTCCATCTATTACCTGATTCCGCGCCTGTGCGGCAAGAAGGAAATGTGGAGTACGCGTCTGATTGAAACCCATTTCTGGGTCGCCACCATCGGCATCGTGCTGTACATCGCCTCGATGTGGATTGCCGGCGTGATGCAGGGCCTGATGTGGCGTGCAGTCAATCCTGACGGCACCCTGACTTATACCTTTGTCGAAAGCGTGAAGGCAACGTATCCGTATTACGTGATCCGCTTTACCGGCGGTGCGCTGTACCTGTCGGGCATGCTGCTGATGGCTTACAACTCATGGATGACGATGCGCGATGGTGAGGCGGTGCACGCCCGCATTCCGGATGTCGTTGCGGCACACGCGTAACTCACAGATCAAGGAGCAACTGAATGAAATTTTCACATGAATGGATAGAGAAGAATCCCTGGCTGCTGATCGCGCTGGTGACACTGGTGGTCAGCGTCGGCGGTGCGGTAGAAATCGTGCCGCTGTTCTTCCAGAAATCGACTACCGAACCGGTCGCCGGATTGAAGCCGTACTCGCCGCTGCGTCTGGCCGGGCGCGATATTTACACCCGTGAAGGCTGCTACAACTGCCACTCGCAAATGATCCGTCCATTCCGCGCCGAGACCGAACGCTATGGCCATTATTCGGTCGCCGGCGAATTCGTCTACGACCGTCCGTTCCAGTGGGGCTCGAAACGCACCGGCCCGGATCTGGCGCGCGTGGGCGGCCGTTACAGCGATGAATGGCATCGTATTCATCTGGATAATCCGCGCCATGTGGTGCCGGAATCAAATATGCCCGGCTACCCGTGGCTGGCAAAAACCAAGCTGGTGCCGGAAGAAATCATTCCCAAGATGAATGCATTGCGACGGCTCGGCGTGCCTTACACCGAAGATGAAGTCAAGGCAGCACCGGACGAACTGGCGGGCAAGACGGAGCAGGATGCACTGGTTGCATATCTGCAGGGATTGGGCACTTTGATCAAGACGAGACGCTAATCATGAATATTTCCATCGATGCCAGCAGCATCATGACAGTAGTAAGTTTTTTGACCTTCATCGGCATTCTGGCCTGGACCTTCATCCTGCATCGCGGCAGCGATTTCGATGCGGTAGCCCGTGCGCCGTTTGCAGACGAGGAAGACAGGGAAAAAGCGGAGGGCAGCCATGTCTGATTTCACCAATGGTTTCTGGAGTATCTACATCACGGTGCTGACTCTGCTCGGCATCTTCGGCTGCGGCTTGCTGCTGTGGTCGCAATCGAAAGTGAAGATCAAGCGGGAGCCCGGTTCCACCCAGCAGATGGAAACCACCGGCCATGTCTGGGATGAGGACCTGACCGAACTGAATACGCCGATGCCGCGCTGGTGGATGTGGCTGTTCTACCTCACGATCGTATTCGCTCTGGCCTATCTGTTCCTGTATCCGGGACTCGGCACCTATGCCGGCAAGCTGGGCTGGAAATCGAGCGGAGAATATGAGACCGAGCTGAAAAAAGCCGACGCTGAATATGGCCCGCTGTTCAACAAGTACCAGCAGCAGGATCTGAAAGTCGTGGCTGCCGATCCGCAGGCGCAAGTCATAGGCGAACGCCTGTTCCTGAATTACTGCGCGCAATGCCACGGCTCGGATGCACGCGGCAACAAGGGTTTTCCCAACCTGACAGACAAGGACTGGCTGTACGGTGGCGAGCCGGATGTCATCAAGACGACCATCCTGAAAGGGCGTCACGGCATCATGCCGCCTATGGGCGCTGCAGTCGGTTCGGATAAGGATGTGGAAAACCTCACGCATTACGTACTGAGCCTGTCGGGTGCCAATTCCGATCCTATCAAGACGGTATTCGGCAAGCCAAAATTTGCCGCCTGCGCAGCCTGCCACGGTGCAGACGGCAAGGGTAATCAGGCACTGGGCGCACCAAATCTGACGGACAAGGTGTGGCTGCATGGCGGCAGCACGAATAGCGTGATGGAGACCATCCGCAAAGGGCGCGACAGCATGATGCCGGCGTTCGACGACTTCCTCGGCGAGGCCAAGGTACATGTACTGGCCGCCTATGTATGGAGTCTGTCGAACCAGCCCAAGGCCGAGAGCGCAAGCAAATGATAGGCGGGGAAGGAGGCCGGCGCAGGCTGGTCTTCTTCCCCATCGCCGAGTTTCATCAGGCAGCCAGCTTGCCGCATTGTTTTATAAAGCAGTATGCGTAATGGAAAGAATATGAGCAGCAGCGATCCGGAAGTCTCAGTCATCCAGATGTATGCGGCGCGCGAGGAAATTTATCCGCGCGAGACCAAGGGTCGCTACGCTACCTTGCGCTGGTTGTGCGTATGGCTGACGCAACTGGCGTTCTATGGTTTGCCCTGGCTGAACTGGAATGGCAGGCAGGCGCTGCTGTTCGATCTGACGGCACGCAAATTCTATATTTTCGGTATCGTGCTGTGGCCGCAGGATTTCATCTATCTTGCCGCGCTGCTCATCATTGCGGCTTACCTGCTGTTTCTGGTCACTGCCATCGCAGGCCGCGTCTGGTGCGGCTTTGCCTGTCCGCAAACCGTCTACACGGAAATCTTCCTGTGGATAGAACGGATGATAGAAGGCAAGCGCAGCGCCCGCATGCGGCTGGACAAGCAGCCTGCGTCCTTTTCCAAATTTGCCAAGAAAACCGCCAAGCACATGGCCTGGGGTGGCGTTGCCTTGTGGACCGGCTTCACCTTCGTCGCCTATTTCACGCCGATTCATACCCTGTTGCAGAAAGTGCTGAATCTGGGACTGGGCCCCTGGGAGTTGTTCTGGATTCTGTTTTACGCACTGGCCACCTACGGCAACGCCGGCTGGCTGCGCGAACAGGTGTGCAAATACATGTGCCCCTATGCGCGTTTCCAGAGCTCGATGTTCGACAAGGATTCGCTGATCATTACCTACGATCAGAAACGTGGCGAACCGCGTGGCATGCCGAACAAGAACGCCGACGAGGCGGACAAAAAGCTGGGCGACTGCATAGACTGCACCATGTGCGTACAGGTGTGCCCGGTTGGCATCGATATTCGCGACGGCCTGCAATATGAATGCATAGGTTGCGCCGCCTGTGTGGATGCGTGCAACTCCGTGATGGACAAGGTAGGTTCGCCGCGCGGGCTGATACGTTACTCAACCGATAATGCGCTGACGAATAATCTGTCAACGAAAGAGGTGCGGCGCCGCGCCTTCCGGCCGCGGGTGCTGATTTATACCACCATCCTGCTGGCGATCGTGATTGTATTCTTCACCACGCTGGCACTGCGTACGCCGCTCAAACTCGACGTGATCCGCGATCGCGGCGCAATGGGCCGTGAAGTGGAAGACGGGATGATAGAAAATGTCTACCGCCTGCAGATCATGAACACCTCCGAATCTGCGCATCGTTATCGCATCAGCGTGTACGGCATAGAATCACTGCGCCTGGTCACACCGGATGAAGTCGATCTGGCTGCGACTGAAACACGCGCCGTACCGATACGCCTGCGCACCGATCAGGGGCAGGGCGAACCGGGTTCCAACAAGATTAGCGTGACGCTGCAAGCGGTGGATGACCGCCGCCTGCAAGTCACCGAAGAGGCGGTATTTTTTGTGCCGCGCTGATAGGCAAGAAAAGGAAAATATGATGGCACGTACTGCACCGCTACTGAACCAGGCCGTAAATGAAGGACCCTGGTATACACATCGCTGGCCGTGGCTGCTGATGCTGGGGCCGTTCATCGTGGTCATCGCCGGCAGCATCACGATCTGGATTGCCGCCTCCCGGCAGGATGCACTGGTGGTCGACGATTACTACAAGCAGGGCAAGGCGATCAATCAGGATCTGCGGCGCGATCGCGTGGCCAGCGATCTCGGCGTGCGTTTTAGCGCGCAGTACGATACGCCGACTCGCATGTTGACAGGCAGCGTGGCGAATACGGCCAGGCAAGCCACCGGCAACATCAACGTGCGCCTGATCCACGCCACCATTCCGGAAAAAGACATCGTGCTGTTGCTGCGGCCGGATCAAAACGGAAATTTTGCAGTAGCATTACCTGTGCTCGAGTTGGGGCGCTGGCAGGTCCTGGTCGAAAATGAACAACGCGATTGGCGTCTGAACGGTCACTGGTCATGGCCGGCAGACCGCAAGATCGCGATTGAAGCAGATGAGGCAGTGAAAAAATAAAAGGGGAGCACGCAATGCGACGACTGTTGATGATCGTTCTATGGCCGTCTTTTCTCGCTGCGATTGTGGCGGAAGGTCTGTTTTTCTCTGTGTTCGATCCCTATCTGCTGACGTTCAGCAACAGCAAGACCGTCTTGCAGCCTATGGCCGCCTATACGATAGGATTCTTTGCCCTGTGGCTGTTCTGCGCGCTCTCCAGTTTCCTGACGCTTTATCTGAACGAAGAGCCGAAAAAAGCCGGATGACGCGATAGGCTAGTGCCACTGATGCGGCAGCCGGCCGCTGCGATTGGCTGCGGCAATCAGCCGCAGGTTTCGGTGCCGGCGGCCATGGCCTTCAGGGTGACCGGATCGAGCAATTCGATTTCGCGATTGCTCACTTTCAGCAAACCCTGTTTCTTGAACTTGGACAGCAGACGACTGATGCTTTCTATCGTCAGGCCCAGATAGTTGCCGATATCCTCGCGCGACATCCGCAACTGGAAGCTGGTTGAGGAATAGCCGCGCGCCATGTAGCGCGAAGCCAGATTGACCAGGAACGCTGCGAAGCGCTGTTCGGCGCGCATATTGCCGAGCAGGAGCATGACGCTTTGCTCGCGCGTGATTTCCTGGCTCATCATGCGATGAAAGTGGCGCAGCAGAACAGGCATGCTGCTGAACAATTCTTCCAGACGCGGAAATGGAATTTCGCAGACTTCACTGTCTTCCAGCGCAATCGCATCGCAATGATGGCGATCTGTACTGATCGCATCCATGCCCAGCAATTCTCCCGCCATCTGGAAACCGGTGATTTGCTGTTCACCGCCGGCATTGATCTGGTAAGTCTTGAAATGGCCGACGCGCACCGCATACAGATTGGTAAACGGATCATCCATCCGGTACAGGTATCCATCGCGCGGTACTTTGCGGCGGCGACCTATGATCTGGTCCAGCTTATCCATATCGTTTTCACCCAGTCCCATCGGCAGGCACAACTGGTGCATGCTGCATGTAGAGCAACTGGCGCGAACAGCACTGACGGTGAGTGCCGGGCTAAGGTCGGGAGAGGGTGTGCTCATATCTTGGTCATGTATCCTGAAAGTAATGTGGCAAATATTGAGTGGTTATATCCGTTGCAATCGGGATGTTTGGCGATGCCTGTTAGCAGTGCTTCCAAACCGATATATAACGATCTGCGTTTATTACTTTTTCAAACCAGCAGCAAGGGCAGTTTATCTTTAAGCTCCGCCCATTTTGCATGCTCGGGTAGCGGTTCCTTCTGCTGTCTGATACGTTTCCAGTCCGGATGCCGGGAAAGCGTCCGGTTCAGTTCGACAAAATGTTGCTGCTCAGGCGAGATTTCCGCCGCATTAATGATCGCATTAACCGGGCATTCAGGCACGCACACTGAACAATCTATGCACTCATCCGGATTGATCGCGAGAAAATTAGGCCCTTCGAAAAAGCAGTCCATCGGACACACCGCCACGCAATCGGTATATTTGCATTGAATGCATGATTCGGTAACGACAAAAGGCATTTTCTCCATTCCATTCAATGAGGCACAGACGATATTGTAACGTCAGCTAGGCGTATAGCCGAATTTGTCATCTGATTTGCATGAAAAACAGGCTGTTAAAGCATGTTTACAGTTGTTTTGTTGACTTGATTCATCCTGGTGTTTTGCAGATTGCGCAGCTTTCTCGTGCCGGCTTGTTAACGTAAATACCTTGAGCTTGTATCTGCTGCAATTTTCATGGAAAAAGAAATCTCGTAAAACGAGCTGCACCTAGTTTTTGACAGCAAGGTAGACAGAGATACAATGCGGATGCGGTGTATATAATTTGCAAAAATGTAAATTTTGCAAGAAACAAATGGTTTCAACTTGATGGCGCAATGCCTGATAAAGTTGCGACGCACAAGACTTCACAGGGGATCGCGTTGCGGCTTTTTTCGTTTATTTCTAAATCAATCGTGGATTGGTCAGAGCGACCAACCGATATCAAACTTCGCCAGGCAGCCATTGTTGCCGTCATTGCCTCTTTTTGCGCAGCCTTGCTGCTGGTGGCCTATACCTTTATCTTCGTTGCGCCGAATCTGCCATCTATCGATGGCTTGACCGATTACCGGCCCAAGATTCCGTTACGTGTCTACACCGCCGACAATGTGCTGATCGGTGAATTCGGCGAAGAGCGTCGCGATTTCGTCTCGATCGGCCAGATCCCCGCCAGCATGAAAAACGCGATCATCGCGATTGAAGACAATAATTTCTATGAGCATGGCGGCGTCGATCTGCTCGGCGTAGTACGCGCCGGTCTTGCCAATCTGGTGCGCAGTCGCTCGCAAGGCGCATCGACCATCACGATGCAGGTTGCACGTACCTTTTTGCTGACGCGCAAGAAAACCTATAGCCGCAAGCTGCAGGAAGTATTGCTGGCTTACCGGATAGAACAGAACCTGACGAAAGACCAGATTCTCGAGTTGTACATGAACCAGATTTATCTGGGACAGCGCGCCTATGGTTTCGGCAGTGCATCGCGCATTTATTTCGGCAAGCCGATCAAGGATTTGAGCATCGCTGAAGCCGCCATGCTGGCAGGCATACCGAAGGCGCCGGCCAGCGCCAACCCGGTGGTCAATCCGAAACGTGCGACTGAACGTCAGCAATACATACTCAAGCGCATGCATGAACTGAATTTCATCACGCAAGCGCAATATGAAAAAGCTGCGGCTGAAAAACTCCATGTGCTGGCGGACGGCAATCGCTTCCGCACCCATGCAGAATATGCGGCGGAACAAGTAAGACAGTTTATGTATTCGCAATACAAGGATGACATTTACACCAGCGGCATGAGTGTTTACACCACGCTGACCAAGGCCGATCAGGATGCAGCCTATGAAGCAGTGCGGCGTGGCGTGCTCGATTACGACAAGCGTCATGGCTATCGCGGTCCGGAAGCAGGTATCGAGTTGCCGAAAGATGAAGAAGATCGCCAGCAGGCGATAGAAGACATTCTGGTCAAGCACCCGGATAGCGATGATTTGAAGGCAGCCGTCGTGACTGCCGTATCGGCCAAATCGGTTAAAGCCGTTACGCTGGCTGATGACGAGATTGAAATTAGCAGCGAAGGTTTGCGTTTTGCTGCCGCTTCACTGTCGGCGAAGGCAGTCGAGGCGAAGAAAATCAAGCCGGGCTCCGTGATTCGTGTTCTGCAGGACAGCAAGAAGAAATGGGCCATCGCGCAATTGCCGGAAGTCGCCGCTGCTTTCGTTGCCGTCAATGCACAGGATGGTGGTATCCGGGCGATGGTGGGCGGTTTCGATTTTGGTTTGAACCAGTTCGATCACGTCACGCAAGCCTGGCGCCAACCGGGTTCCACTATCAAACCATTCGTTTATTCGGCAGCGCTGGAAAAAGGTTTTTCGCCTGGCACGCTGATCAACGACGCGCCGCTGGCCGAGGATGGCGAGCAGGGCGGCAAGGCCTGGAATCCGGGCAATGACAACGGCCAGTATGACGGCCCGGTAACGATGCGCACCGGTTTGAAGAAATCGAAGAACCTGGTTTCGATCCGGATTCTGCGCAAGATTACGCCGCCTTATGCGATCGAACATCTGACGCATTTCGGTTTCGATGCCGACAAGCAGCCGGCCAATCTGACGCTGACGCTGGGCACCGGTTCCGTTACACCTTTGCAGATGGCTGGTGCATATACAGTATTTGCAAACGGCGGCTTCAAGCTCGCGCCTTATCTGATTCAGAAAGTCGTCGATGTGCGCGGCAAGGTCTTGCTGGAGGCGAATCATCCGCAAGCCGGCGATGAAACCGCGCGCGCCATCGATCCGCGCAATGCCTTCATCATGACGACGATGCTGCGCGATGTGGTGCGCTCCGGCACCGGCTATATGGCTGGCCAGCGTCTGGGGCGCAGCGATCTGGCCGGGAAAACCGGCACCACCAACGATGCAATGGATGGCTGGTTTGCCGGTTACGGGCGCGACATGGTGGCCGTGGCATGGATGGGTTACGACAAGCCGCGTTCGCTCGGTAACAGAGAGTTCGGCGGTACGCTCGCCTTGCCGATCTGGGTCGACTATATGCGGACGGCTTTGCGCGGCAAGGCGGAAATTCCAAGCGCTGTTCCAGCCGGTCTCACGCAAGTCGATGGCGACTGGATGTACGACGAGTATGCCCACGGTGACGCGGTGCGGTCGCTGGATATCGATGAGGAAAAAGGATTCTGGGAACGCCTGTTCAATCCGGGGCCTGAGCAGCCTGCACCGGGAAACATGAATCAGGATGAGAAGGAGAAACAGCGCGAAGAGATGTATCGCGGCGAGGCTGCGTCGGACCAACGCATTGCCTCGGGCCCGCTTACATTTGCTCGGCCGGAGGCGCCATAACGGCCTGGCGTTTTCCTGCACCTTTGGCCTGATACATGGCGCGATCCGCATACTGCAGCAGCGCTTCGCTGGTCATTGCGCAATCCGGATAGCTGGCGACGCCTATGCTGGCTGAAATATGCGCACGCAAGCGGCCGAAGATATAAACGACCGACAGGCTTTCCACCAGTTTTTCTGCAACGCAGGTGGCATCTTGCAAACCGGTGCCGACCATCACAATGGCAAATTCATCGCCGCCCAGACGCGCCACCAGATCGGAATGACGGCCGCCTGCCTTGAGGCGTGCCGCAACTTCGCACAGCACTTGATCGCCGGTTTCGTGGCCGTACGCATCGTTCACGGCCTTGAAACCATCCAGATCGATGTACAAAATGGACAGGCAAGTCTGATTGCGCTCACACAGCGCCAGCTGCTGATTGACGATTTCATCGAATAGTCCGCGATTGGCGAGACCGGTCAGCACATCGTGATTGGCTTGATGTTGCGCCGACTGCAGCATTTCAGACGCCAGCATCAGCGATGCGCCAACCTCATCTGCTTCGCGCAAATGCAAAGGCGGAACATGAACCTTCTTGCCGGTGCCGAGCGCCAGCGCAGGGCCGGTCAGGCCGCGTATGGACTCGGCAATGCGACCGCCTATCAACCAGGCTGCGGCAAGGCTGCTGGCCAGCAGTATGAACGTGGCCAAAACGAGTGTGAGCAGCGTATTGCGCAATTCGAGCGTAAGCACTTCATTGGGAATGCCGATTGCCAGCGACCAGTTCGATATCTGCGAGTGACTAAGTACGGTGTGCACGGTGACGCCATCGTATGTTTTACTGGCAAAAATTTCTTCATTGTTCGTGCTGATATTTTCTATCACTTCCGGCGCGGCTTTTTTACCGACAAAATGTTCCATGTCTCTGGTGCGCGCGACGATCGTTCCCTTGCTGTCAAAAATGGCGGCAATCCAGCCTTCAGGCAGCTTTTGCTGCTGTAGCAATTTCTCGAATCGCTGAGGGAAAATGCCGGCATTCAGGTTGTAGGCTATCTTGCCGTCTATATAAACGGGGACGCCAATGACCAGTATGGGAGTCTGCGTCACCTGGCCGATGAATAAATCGGTGATGACTGGCTTGCCGTTTTCATAGATCGTCTTCAAGCCGGGAAACTGACTTTGCAAGGGCAGGGCTGCGCCAAATGGACGGCGCGTATTGAGAAGCTGCTTGCCGCTTATGTCGAGCAGCGCGATGTTGATATCGTCTTCCTCAACACGGCTTGCCAGTACCAGATGTGCCTGATCGTAGAAAGCACGCAAATCATTCGCAGGGAGATGCGAGGAGGTTGCGAGTGCGGCCAGCGAGGACTCGATACTGGCGAGATCGCGATCCACACCCGACATCATGGCGCGTGCCGTACCCAGCAAAGTCTGCGATAACTGGTCACGCGTGCGCTGGTATTCGTAAGTGATCAGCACGACTGCCATCAGCGCAGCCGGCACTACACACGCAATGACGAGTAAAAGCAGCTTGGAGCGTATGGTAGGCGCGTGCTTCGTTTTCATACTCGGCATCAGTATCGACTGCTCTATGATCGGGGGAAGCGCGAATTTTATCCCAGTTCACTTGCTTGCCAGAATTTTTCTTGTCAAAAGTTAAATTATTGAATTTTATTTGTCACATTTGCGCGCGTGTATTTCTCTGCTTCCGGCATTCATGCGTGCCACTGATCGCAAGGAAAAGGTTGAGTTTCTGTGGAGGAAATTTTTCGAATGTGCATGTTAAAGTTGCACAATTGATTTGAACACCTGACGTTTATATACGCCGGTATTTTTCCCCTACCTTCATTATCGGAGCGCCATGCGCAGACGAATTCTGTTGATTCTTGCTCTGTTGAGCGTGCCCTTGTGGAGCCGGGCGGACGAAGCGGTGCTGCAAAACCTGATCGACATGAAGTTCGTGCTGATTCCCGCCGGTGAATTCATGATGGGCAGCGATGCGTCTGCCGAGACCTTTGCCAAAACCTATCCGCAATACGAGCGCAAACGTTTTCTGGAACTGGGCGATGAGGCTCCGGTGCACAAGGTGCGCATTACACGCGCCTTTTATCTGGGACAGCATGAAGTCACTGTGGGCCAGTTTCGCCGTTTTCTGCAGGCTTCCGGCTATCAACCCGAATCGGAGGCCGACGGTAGCGGCGGTTACGGTTACAACCCTGCATACGATCCGGCACTATCGGTGCGCGGCGATGCATTCGAGGGTCGCAATCCGAAATATTCATGGCGCAATCCCGGTTTTTCGCAGGACGATGATCATCCGGTCGTCAACGTCACCTGGAACGATGCGCTCGCGATGTGCAAATGGCTGAGCCAGGCAGAAGGAAAAACGTATCGTCTGCCTACTGAAGCCGAATGGGAATACGCAGCACGTGCCGGCACCAGCACGCAGTATTACACCGGCGACGATCCGCAATCGCTGCTTGGTGCGGCCAATATATTCGATGCCGACGCTGCCAAAAACTGGGGCAGGTGGTCCAGTTATGCGCTGGCCGGGCATGACGATTTTGCCTTTACATCGCCGGTCGGCAGTTTTGCACCGAATGCATTCGGACTTTACGATATGCACGGTAATGCATGGGAGTGGACGGCCGACTGGCATGACGATCACTATTACGCCAATTCACCGCTCAACGATCCGCAGGGGCCGGCGACAGGGAACGTGCGTGTGCGTCGCGGCGGCTCATGGCACACATGGTCGTTTTACGCCCGTTCGTCCTATCGCAACTGGAATGCGCCGGATACGCGTTATACGCTGGTAGGCATGCGCCTGTTGCGCGAAGCCGACTAGAATTCTCGTGCGGACAAACAAGAATGAGTAGCATGCTCTTGAGCCGGCAAGTAATGGCAAAATGGATGCCTGCGTGACGACGCAAATATCAAGATTCAAGTATCAAGATTCAGGTAAAAATGAAAACACGAATAGAAGTGACCGGCTGTTTCCCCGTTTTACGCGCGCTGAATGCGCAACAGTTCACCAATGCAATCGAGCCGCGCCTGCTCGATATCCGCAATCCCCTGAGCGGTTTGCAAATCGATATGTTCGGCAAGGTGACGGCAGTGGATATTGCGGAAGAGCGCGGTATCGTCACGGTGGAAATAGAAGTGTCCGAGGATTTCCTGCAGCGACATCATTTGCAGCCGGAGCAGATCCGCACGATTCTGGTGGAGCGTATTACCAAGTTGCGCCATCCGGCAACCGGTGCGATGGCAAGAGTGGAAGCACGCCTGGCGAGCTAGTGCCGACTGGGGTTGATCAACCACCCCGGCTCTTTTCTTCCTCGGCAGGTCAGCGCACCTTGCTGCGGGATCTGGCTCGTTTGTCCAGGACAGACAAAATTCGTTTTTGATTCAAGGGCGACAAGTGTTCGACGAACACCATGCCTTGCAGATGATCCAGCTCATGCTGGATGCACATCGCCTTCAATCCATCGGCTTGCAATTCAAACGGTTTGCCATTCAGATCCAGTGCCCGCACGCGTATCCACGCAGCACGACTCACTGTTTCATAGACATCGGGAACGGACAGGCATCCTTCCTCGAATTCTTCCTTGCCACCCATCTTGATCACTTCCGGATTGATCAATACTAATAATTGATTTCCCTTTTCTGATACATCAACCAGGATGATGCGCAGGTGCACGTTCACCTGTGTCGCGGCCAGGCCTATGCCATCGGCCGCATACATCGTCTGCGCCATATCTCTGACCAGTTTATGAATCTGGTCGTCAATCTGTGCGACTGGCTGCGCAACCGTGTGCAGGCGTTCGTCAGGGTATTGCAGGATGGTCAGCTTGCTCATGTGTATAAAGCGATCTCTAGAATGAACGTATTTTACGTAATCGGCTCGCTTGTGGCGGTCGCTTTGCTTATTTATCTCGTGATGGCATTGGTGAGAGCGGAGGATTTGTAAAATGACTTTGCAATCCATCATGTGACTTGTCGCATTTTGGGCTGTATTGCTGATGCTCGCTTAACCAAAGGTAGTCAGATTGTGCATTTGACGTTGACTGCATACAACTGCTGACAGTATCAATGCAGGACGAGTCGTCACGGCGGAACTGATTGATCAGTTACGAGACTGAATACGAAACCAGACCTGGCAAATAAAATAGTAAATGCCATCTGATTTGCCAGGTGGGTCTTATCGTTCTTTTCTATCTTCTTCTTTCGCTCGATGAGAACGTTCTTGCTCGCGCCGTTGAGCGCGCGGCTCTTGGACCTGTGGGCGTGCTTGCTGTACTTGTTGCTGTTGCATTTGTGGACGTACTGGCTCAAACCGAGGTTGTTGGGCATGCGGTGCCTGCGGCTGTTCAAAACGAGGGGGTTGAACATGCTGTTGTTGCGGCTGCTCAAACCGAGGCTGCTGCGGAGCAGGGGTGGAATATATTTGTGGATGCGGTTGCTGCTGCGGTGCCTGTGGCCGAGGTTGCATAGGCTCTGGATTTGAGCGTAGCGGCATATTTTCTCTCTCGAGACGTTGTTGACGCATCTCGCTTTGCGGTCCGCGAGTTGAACGCAGGGTGTCTGGCGATGGCGCCGTATCTATTGGATGTTGCTGTCTGTTCTCCGTGTCGATCGTGTTTTGCTCAGTCTGACGTTGAAATCTATTGGAATTCAATCTTTGCCCGGTTTCGGATTGCGGACGTGTTTCCGGTCCACGCTTATTGATGTGCGGAGGCATTTCTCGCGTTTGAGCATCACGCGCTTGTGTTGAATGCAGAGTATTCGCATTGCGTTGCGTGCCTGGACCGTTCATAGCGGGACGTTCGCCTGGACGCACATCAGCAGGATTGACGCGAGGTACCGTCACCGCTCCATTGTGCTGTTGCGCAGGACGAGGAATATTGGCGCTGTGCTGTGTATCCAGTCCATTTGAACGTGCATCCCGGCGCGTATCGTCAGAGTTGAAGCGAGGCATGCTCATCGCCCCGTTTTGTTGCTGCGCAGGATGAGGAGTATCGGCTCTGTGCTGTACATCAGGCCTACTTGTGTCTGGCCGTGCTCCCGGACGCGTATCACCAGTATTGAAGTGAGGAATCGTGATTGGAGCATGTTGCAACCGCGTACTCAAGTTCTGACTCGGCGGTCTGAAATTCGGTGCGCCGCCGCTGACATTAGGCCGGCTCGCATTATTGCTGCTGCCAGGGACATTGTTATTCGACGTGTCAAAGTTGTTGGTGATATGTGAAGAATTATTGTTGCGATTAATAATGGTGGTCGATCTCGGTATATAGGTCGAGTTGTTATAGACCACAGCAGGGCGATGCCAGCGATGATTGGCGCCATAATCCGGGCCGGAGCCAGGGCCGCGACCACCCCAATTCATATCCCACGAATGCCAGCCCCATCCATCGTGATGGTGCATGGCGCTGCCAACCAGAATGCCGATGCCGAATGAAATGATGCCGGTCGCAAACATGTCACCGGAGCTATAGCCGGGGGTGTAAGCGTAACTTGGATAAACAGGAATCGGCGCACCATAGACAAGTGCAGGATTGTAGTCAGGCACATAGACGATGTCCGGTTGTGCCGATTCGATCACGATGGTTTCCGATGGAGGCGGTATGACGTAATAAGCCGATTCATCTGCGTAGTCAGGTGGTGGCGCGAGGCGCGGGCTGGACGTCACTCTCATTTTCGGCGAAGTCTTGAGATTGCCGGATTGTTGTGCACGCAAGCGCATGGTCTGAATCGCATTCATCACATCGTTCGGGTCGTTGGCATAGGCTTCGCCGAGTGCTGTTGTCCATGGAATGTTGTTTGCCATCTGCGCGAGTACGGCAGGGAAGGCGGTCAATGATTTGACGCTGACGTCCCAGGGTTGCAGGTTAGCGGCATTCTGCAATGCTTCGCCTTTCAAGGATGGATTTTGTCCCAGCCATAGATGGGCGGCAGTGATTTGCTCCGGGTAGGTCGAGCCGGCAAGAACCTGCGCAAGCAGTTTGTCAGGAAACAGTGCAATCGGCGCCACCATCTGCTCCAGTTGTTCTGCCGTTGGCGGCGTATAGGGGGCTGGCGCTGGAGGAGTCGTGGCGGTGGATGGAGGTGCTGTCGTGCTCATATCGGCTTTTCCACAACCGGCAACAGCAAGCAGGCTAATGACGAGCGAGGAGGCCACCAAAGTGGCGAACTTGTTTTGATGAACGTCCATGTTGTGCACCTGTCAGCTTTACTGATGACGAGTCGCAACTGCGGCCCTGTCCTGATTCTTTTTCAACGCACTGGATTGTTGCGGAGTTGACCTTTTGCTTGTTACCGACTGTAACAGCGTGAAATGGTTTCGGAGTTGCAATCAAGTGCATTTTGATATCGGTGTGATGAGACAAAAATACCCGCATCAGCGGGCATTTTTGTCTCATCATCATGCGCAGATATTTAGATATATAGAGGCTGGCGAATCAGTTTTCCAGCCTGGTGGTCAATGTAATCTCGGCATTGCCTTTGAACAGTTTGGATACCGGGCAACCGATCTTGGCATCATTCGCTATTTTTTCAAAACCGGCTTGATCCGTACCAGGCACTTTACCGACTAGATCAAGATGAATTTTGGTGATGCTAAAACCACCGGGTACTTTTTCCAGTGTGACGGCAGCAGTAGTATTCAGACTGTCTGCGGTCAGGCCGGCCTTGCCAAGTTCTCCCGACAAGGCCATCGTGAAGCATCCGGCGTGCGCAGCTGCGATTAATTCTTCCGGATTGGTGCCCGGGCCATCTTCAAAGCGCGCCTTGAACCCATACGGCGCGTCCTTCAATACGCCGGTTTGTACCGAAATGCTGCCGATACCGTCCTTGATGCCGCCTTTCCATGCTGCTGATCCAGTGTGTTGCATCTCTATCTCCTTGAAGGGTGAGGGTGAAAGTAGAACGCGGCAAATGGAATCGGTTCCATTCAAGATTGCACGACGGCGATGTGTTCTTGATCAGGAGAAAGCGACAGCGACAGCTTGAATGGTTAATGTGATGGCGCCGTACGAGCGTGATCATTGCCTGCATCCAGATTCACGCTGGCAGCGTGGGCCTGGTCAGTTCGACGATTCAATGACAACCGCCTGAGTGTGATCCCAGATTCCTGGGATCAATATCGTCACCATTCGCCAGGCCTTGCAGAATGCCGCATGCCTGCGTCGATTGAACCGTCAGGCAGCGGCTGCGCAACTCCTGCAGTTGCGACTCCAGTGCCTGCAGTTCCCTGATGCGGTCTGCGACGTGGCCGATATGCTTGTCCAGCAGCGTATTGACGC
>NZ_JBEBPO010000043.1:0-19611 GCF_040395855.1 Herminiimonas fonticola
CCCGCCGCTTCCAGCCTGGCCCAGACTGCGGCTTTTTCCGCGTCATCGTAAATAATCCAGTTGATCACCTCGTCGAAGGTCCGGCCGCAACCCTTGCAGATTTCATCTCCATGCGAGGTCGAGCAATAACCGGCGCAAGGCGAGTCAGGCCGAAGTACATCGCGGCCCTGCTTGGGCAAATTGTCTGTGTTACTCATACTGAAAATTGTCTTTGATTCTATCCATCAAACGGTGCGTCCGTAAGCTCACACGCAACATCACGGCCCCTGCACGATAAAGTCAGTCAGCAGAACTTCCTGGATATTAGTGGTATTAAGTGCTTTATTCGCTGCATCTCGCAACATTTCCTGCACATATGTCACTCCCTCCGGAGTCCGCACACGTTGCGCATCGACATTGCCCAGCGCAGCCTGCAATGCAAAATCCAGTTCCTTTTTGTGTTTTTTTACCCAGCCCGCATCTTCATTTCGCGTTTGCACTGCAATCGTCGCCCTGATTGAAAATTCCGAGCTGCGCACCACCACAGGACCAAAGCTTGCGAAGGAGGCAGTTGCTACCGGGCGTGCAATATACGAAATATAAAGCCATCCGGCCACAATACCGACCAATACGATCGCCAGGGCGCTACCAAGAATAATGACCTTTGTATCGGTTTGCCTGGCTTTTGCCATGACGAGCCCCGGAATAATTGCAATCCGGTAGTTTAACCGATGTCTCCTCGATTACCTGTTCATGTGTTTCTACATGGAAATTAAATGCATCCAGCTTGCAACCGCTTTACGCGAGCCGGTTCGGCGTCTCTACATTCGTCCCACGCTCCAGCCTGTCTTCCAGTTCGCCTATATGAGCAGCGACCGTATTACCCGATTCCTCAATCGCCAGTGCGATGCCGCCTTGCAGCCGCTCCATCCGGTCCAGTAATGCACCGCGCAGTTCAAGATTTTGCTGTCCGACAGACTGCATTTCCGCTTCCACCAGGCGGCGCAATTCAATGAAGCGCGAAGCCTCGGCCTGATCCGCCCGCTCGCGATGGACTTGCAATTCCTTGGCGTGGCGACGCGCCTCCAGCAATACCGAGGATTGCAGGGAAATGATCACGGCGAGGAAAAAAAGCGTCAATAGCGCGGTTAAGCCCAGCATGACCAGTCCCAGCGACGCCTGCACGGTTGTCACTCCCAGCCATAATGCGGTCGGCGTATTGAAGGCTTCCCAGTTCAATGCTGCAAGAGCGCCTATCGCACCCAGAATAATGATGAATAAAAAGGTACGGATTTGCATGATGATCTCACTTTAAGAAATAACGTTCAGAAATGAAGGATCGCCTTATTTCGCCCGTAAAGTATGGCTGCTCTGCCTTGCGCACCACAGACAGTAATGATTGTCACGCAGCAAGGCAGAATTGTTTGTTCGCCAACGTACAGAGGGAATATCGTTAGCGTAATTCAAATAAATTGTTGTGGGTTTTTGTCACCGAAAACAAGAAAATTCCTTTCCTTTTCATCGCTTAATGTACCATTCACTTTACAATTAGTTACCTCAAAAAAATATTCTAATCGGAGCGACCCTTATGAAATTCACATCTTTTGTGGCCATGACTGTGCTGGCCGCCGGAATCAATTCCGCTTCAGCGCAAGAACTTGTTCTCGCCATAAACGAAGGTGTGACTTATCAAGACGGAGGCCCGGCCAGCGAGCGCTACAAACCGCTGCTTCAATTACTGTCGAAAGAATTGAAACAGAACATCAAGCTGCAAAGCGTGGATAAATACGCCGTATTTGAAAAAGGTTTGGCCGAAGGAAAATATGACCTGGCATTTATCCATCCTGCGCATGTCGGCCTGGTGGCAGTCAAAAAAAATGGCTATGAAGGTCTGGTCACCGCCAAGGGTTTTACCGACTACCGTGCACGCGTGATGGTGGCCAATACTTCGCCATTGAAATCGATGCAGGATTTACGCGGCAAGAAAATCGGTGTGCCATCGCTGGAATCGATCACTACCGTGATGTTCACCGCCAATCTGCGCGAACTGAATTTCCCGCAACCGGAAAAAGCATTTACCGCAACCCGCTATCAGGATGCCGTGCCGTTCATGATTGAAAACGGCTTTGTCGATGCAGGCGTCACCGGTTCCGGCAAAGTGGCGCAAGCATGGGTCGCCAAAGGCGGCCGCATACTCGCAGAAACCAAACCGGTTCCAATCAAGCAATTCCTCGCATCGAAAAAACTCAGCGAATCCGACAGAGAAAAACTCAAAGCCCTGTTACTGGCCTTGTCGGAAAACGATGCCGGCAGAAATGCACTTTCCAAAATCAGCATGACAGGTTTTGTTCCCTGGAATGGCCAAGTAATGGCGGAAGCAACGGCCCGTCTCGGCCTGTAAAAACAACAAGCGCGCTTATCAAGCGCTGCTCATCCAACGCATTGCTTGCTGCAATGCGTTTTTTTCGTCCCCAGCTTTGATCCAGGCAATACCCCATTCCTCGGGTATTCGTTCATTCAAAAATTTCTCAACATCCTCAATCAAGAAAGCGTATGAAATTCCCTTCACTTCTAGCACTGACTCTACTGGCAACCAGCATCAATTCTGTTTCGGCACAAGATCTTGTTCTCGCGATTAACGAAGGCGTCACTTATCAGGACGGTGGCCCGGCCAGCGAACGTTACAAACCACTGTTGCAATTGCTTTCAAAAGAACTCAAGCAAAATGTAAAACTGCAAAGCATAGACAGCGCAGGTTTTGCAAAAGGCCTGGCGGAAAACAAATTTGATATCGCCTTCATTCACGCAGCACATATCGGTTTGCGTGCAGTCAAAAAGAATGGCTACGAAGGACTCGCAACAGCCAAAGGATTTACCGGCTATCGCGCGCACGTCCTTGTATCCAATGCATCCCCACTGAAATCGATGCAGGATCTGCGTGGTAAAAAAATCGGCGTACCGTCGATAGATTCGATTACCACTGTCATGTTCACTGCCAATCTGCGTGAACTGAATTTCCAGCAACCGGAAAAATCCTATACTGCCACCCGCTATCAGGACGCTGTGCCATTCATGATCGATAACGGCTTTGTTGACGCCGGTGTCACTGGCTCTATTGGCGTCGCCCGAGATTGGGTTGCCAAAGGCGGTCGCATTCTTGCAGAAACCAAACCGATTCCGGTCAAGCAGTTCCTCGCATCGAAAAAACTCAGCGATTCCGATAGAGAAAAAATCAAGGCTTTGTTATTGACCTTGTCGGACAACGAAAATGGCAAAAATGCCTTGGCTGCAATCGGCATGACCGGCTTTGTAGCGTGGAATCCCTTGACAATGAATGAAGCCAGCGTACGACTTGGTCTGTAAAAGACAGAAAATATTGAAACTGGCAACACAGCGGGAGCAACTGAGGTTGCTCCCGTTTTTTATGGTTTCGTGGATTTTTCAATCTCGGAATCTGCACGTGACTTTTCATGCGCGCCCGGATATACTGTGTTTTCATACAGTAATTTGTATTTTCGTCGGGCTGCTCCCCCTCCGGTTTTTACCGTGCAGCCCGACTCTTTCTTCCGGCACTTCTTTCCGCACTTCCCCTCTTCCCGTCCCAATGTCTGGCGCTAGATGCGTAGCCAAATCCGCGTATGGGCTTGCCTATAACTAATTTTTGGCTCAAAGTAGCGCCCAGTTAACACTCTCGGCTCGGGGTCCTGCGCGGAAAAATATGCGCGGGTGAGAAATACCCGTTGAACCTGATTGAGGTAATCCTCGCGCAGGAAAGCATGCAATCCATCGCCATTCATAGGCATGGTATCCGCTGACCTGCCATTCATTTTGAAAGACGATGATGGCTTTGCCAGACACCACACCTGCAGCAATCGCTGCTGCTTCCAATCCTGCGTTTGTACCGATTCCGTCTGCGGACAGAGTGTTCTCGTTCCGCGACCACATGGCCTTGTGGTTCAGCCTCGGCGTTGGCCTGCTGGTGATGCAGATAGGCGCATTTCTCGGCACCGCACTCGGCACGCAAACCGCCCTGTTCGCCATCCTGGTCGGCTCCTCGCTGGGCGCGGCCTTGCTGGCGTGGGTGGCTTACATCGGTTTTGAACGCGGACTATCGAGCCCCGTCCTGATGTGCCAAACGCTGGGTACTTCCTTCGCCAAGTTGCCGGTCATTCTGAACGTGATCCAGCTGATAGGCTGGAGCGCATTTGAACTGGTCGTCATGCGCGATGGCACCAGTGCGCTCATCAAAAATATTACCGGTATCGACGCCGCATGGGTACCGTATCTGACGGCAATGTTCTGGGGACTGTTGCTGGTCGCCCTGGCAACCGGCTCCATGATAGGACTGGTGCGCAAATTCGTCGGGCGCTTCGGACTGCCGCTCGTCATCCTGTCGCTGATCTGGCTGACCTGGCAATTCTTCATGAAGGCACAGGCACAAGGACTGGATGCAATCTGGAACAGGGGCGGTGACGGTTCGATGAGCACACTGGCCGGCATCGACCTCGTGATGGCCATGCCGGTTTCATGGCTGCCGCTGGTGGCGGATTTCGCGCGTTACGGCAAGGCTGGCGCCAGCACCTTCCGTGGCACCTGGCTGGGTTTTGCGATTGCAAATATCTGGTGTCATGCATTGGGTGTGCTGATCGTCAGCACCACGACTCCCGGCGCCGATCTGATGGCGACCCTGCTGTTGGCGCAAGGCGGCTTGATTGCGCTTGGCCTGATCCTGATCGATGAAATGGACAATGCCTATGGCGACGTCTATTCAGGTTCGGTCGCACTCAACTTCCTGCATGGAAAATTCACTGTGCGCTTCTGGGGGATAGCACTGGCTTTGCTGGCTACGGGATGTGCACTGATTCTGCCCATGCACGGACTGGAACCGTTTTTACTGTTGCTGAGCTCGGTCTTCGTACCCTTGTTCGGCGTCGTGATTTCGCAATTGGCGATGCAAGGGCGTGCCAGCGACAAAGCCGTCAACACCGTGCCGGTTGTCATCTGGCTGATCGGTATTGCCGCGTTCCACCTCTGCCCTATTCTCTGGCCACAGGTCGGCTCGGCCTTGCCTAGCCTGGCAGTGACCTTGATACTGGGAACGATTTATCGCGTGGTGCAACGACCTGCATTGCAGTCAGCCTGATGAAGCAAAAAGAATGAAGGATGCCTTCCTTCATTCCGTTTATTGCTGTTCGGTTTGCGCCTTGCTCCAGCCTCCGCCCAAGGCCTTGAAGACATCGGTAGTGCCGGTCAGACGCAGCAACTTCAATTGCGTCAATTTATCCTCAGCCGTGAACAAGGTACGTTGCGCATCGAGCAGACTGTTCAGATCGTCCGCCCCTTCGCGATAGCGCAACTCGGACAAACTGAGCGCACGCTGTGCTTCTTTCCGAATTTCTATCTGCGCCTGTTCCTGCTCGCGATTGCGCGTTGCATTGCCAAGCGCATCGTCCACTTCTTTCAATGCGGTATACACAGTACGGCGATAACTTTCCGCCAATTGGCGCCGCGTGGATTCGCTGGTTTCCACCCGCAAGCGCAAACTGTTGCCGTCGAATAGCGTTTGTACTATCGATGCTGCAATACCTATGCTGTAGGCAGGATTGCCCAGCGTCAGTAAAGCAGCGCTGGCGTTACCCGCACTTCCCGTCAATGAAATCGTCGGCAGCAATGCTGCACGCGCAGCCGCTACATTGGCAGAACCTGCCAGCAGTTGCGCCTCGACACTGGCGACATCGGGACGGCGCGTAATCAATGTTGAAGGCAAACCTGCGCTGACTTCCGGTATGACAAGCGTGTCCAGACTTTGTGCCGCAACCTGCAAGGCCTGCGGCTGACGACCCAGCAAAATCGCCAGGGCACTGACCGTTTGCCGTTCCTGTACCTGCAGAGGCAAGATGGTGGCGCGCTGTGCCAGCACCGTGCTGCGCTGACGGCTGACATCCAGTGCCGAAGCCGCACCATAACGATAGCGGGCTTCGACTATTGAAAAAAGTTTTTCTGCAATCGCCAGATTGTCCTGCGCTACCTGCAATTGCATGCGCAAGGCCAGCGTCTGGAAGTAGGCATTGGCGACACCGGTCGTCAGGGTAAGGCGCACCGTTTCCAGATCGTAGCGGCTGGCGTTCAATGAAGCATCTGCACTGCGCGTAGTGGCTGCCACGCGTCCCCACACATCGACTTCATAATTGACACTCAGCGCGACGCCGGTTGATTCGCTTCTGGCCCAGCCGCTGCCCGTCGGGCCCGGTTTGACCTGGCCTGTATCCGTTCCCGCGCTCACAGTCAGCAAGGGAAACAGCGACGCGCCGGCACTGCGTGCGGTAATTTCAGCCTGTATTACGCGCTCTGCCGCAATGATCAAGTCCGGGCTGCCGGTCAGCGATTGGTCTATCAATGCAGACAGTTCGTTCGAGTCGAAGCCGCGCCACCAGTCGCGTTGCAATTCAATACCTGCAGGCGCCGCCTCTGCCCACGTGGCGGGAATCTCTACATTCGGCTTGCTGGTGTCGATGTTATGCGCACATCCGCTCACTGCAAACACGACTGCCACTGCAAGTGCAAGACGGGTACGACGGAAATTAAAACGTGAAGTCATGGAATTCATTTCATTCTGCTGACAACGCGACCACAGGATCGAGTTGCGCTGCCTTTTTAGCTGGCAAGTAACCGAACACCAAACCCGTCATGAACGCACATCCAAAGGCGAGCAGTACAGGTGCTGCGGAATATTTGATCGGCGTACCGAACGCGGAGATCACGGCTGCAGTCGTCAAACCAAACACGACGCCGATGGCAC
Organism: Herminiimonas fonticola; assembly: GCF_040395855.1. Classification (GTDB taxonomy): domain Bacteria; phylum Pseudomonadota; class Gammaproteobacteria; order Burkholderiales; family Burkholderiaceae_D; genus Oxalicibacterium; species Oxalicibacterium fonticola_A. The sequence continues at coordinate 6,779 of NZ_JBEBPO010000043.1, forward strand.
CGCCTATCGCAGACACCACCACCGCCTCAATCAGGAATTGCTGCATGATATTGCTCTCGCGTGCACCGGTCGCCATGCGTATACCGATCTCGCGCGTCCGCTCGGTGACCGACACCAGCATGATATTCATCACGCCGATACCGCCAACCAGCAATGAAATGGCGGCAATCGAACCGAGCAGGATAGTCAGCGTATTTTGCGTCTGTTCCATCGCCTCCATGATCGAGGCCATATTACGAATCTGGTAATCGACGGTACCGTGCCGTTCCAGCAGCAGTTTGTCGACTTCTTCCTGCGTATCGTCGATACGATCCACATTCTCTACAGCCACGGTGACGTTACGCAAATAACGCTGTCCCGACAAACGCAGGCTGCTGGTCGAATACGGCACGAACACCACATCGTCCTGATCCGAACCCATCGGTGATGCACCGCGCTCCGACATGATGCCGACTACCTGGAACAACAGATTGTTGATCAGTACGAATTCGCCGATCGGATTACTGTCGCCAAACAGGGCTGTCGCTGTGGTTTTTCCCAACACGGCGACAGCCGCATAATTCGTTTCGTCATCTTCACTGAAGAATGTGCCCTGCGCCACCGGCCATTGCCGCGCGAGCGGGAATTTTGCCGAGGTACCGGTCACGCTGGTAGAGGTATCCGAGGTGCCGAAACGCAGTGTGACGCTGCTACTTTGCTCGGGCACCGCAGCCAGCACGTTCGGCAGTTCGTCTATGGCTTTGACGTCATCGACCACCAGTGTCGCCGTACTGTTGAAACCGCGTTGATTCGGCGCACCCGGTCGCACCAGCAGCAGATTGGAGCCCATGGCGCTGATACGCTCCACGACTTCCGCCTTGGCGCCATCGCCTATCGCCAGCATCGCAATCACCGACGCAACGCCGATCACGATACCGAGCAAGGTCAGCACCGAACGGAAAAAATTCGCGCGCAATGAGCGCAGCGCCATCTTTGCCGCTTCCAGCATGTCGGTCAGCCGCGAGCCCACTCCTGCCACCACCGGCCTGACAAAATCCGTTTGCATCGGCGACGGATGGGCCGGGCCGGGATCGGACAGAATGTGGCCGTCCTTGATTTCGATCAAACGCTGCGCGTGATCGGCAACTTCCTTTGCATGCGTAATCAGCAGCACCGTGTGACCGCGTGACGACAGATCAGCCAGCAGCTTCATCACATCCTGGCCGCTCTTGCTATCCAGCGCGCCGGTCGGTTCATCGGCCAGAATAATCCGGCCACCATTCATCAATGCACGTGAAATCGACACGCGCTGCTGCTGTCCGCCGGACAATTGATTGGGCCTGTGATGCGAGCGGTCGGCCAGACCCAGCTCGGTCAACAATGCCTGTGCACGTGCGTGGCGTTCGGCCGGCGGCAGTCCGGAATACATCGCCGGAACTTCAACGTTCTCTGCTGCGCTGGCCGAAGCGATCAGGTTATAACTTTGAAATACAAAGCCGAAATCGTCACGTCGCAACAGTGCGCGCTCATCACGCCCGAAGTCTGAAACATCGCGTCCCATGAAGTAATAGTGCCCGGTGGTTGGCCTATCCAGGCAACCGAGAATATTCATCAGCGTGGATTTACCGGAACCCGATGCACCCATGATGGCCACAAACTCGCCCTCATAGATTTTCAGGTCGATGCCATGCAGCACTTCAACTTCAAGCCCGCCGTTACGATAGGTCTTGGTCACACCGCGCAGCTCGATCAGCGGCGTCTCAGTAGCATCGCGTTCACCGGCTGGCACGGTGGCCAGATCGATTTCCTTGTTCATTAACGACCCCGTACCGCGCCAGCACCACCCATGCCTGGCGGTCCGGCTGCCTGCGTGCGTTTAGCGGATGGCGGCAGTTTGATGCCGATGATGACGGTGTCGCCCTCGGCCAAACCGCTGACTACTTGCATCTGCACGCGATTGCTGACACCCAGTTCCACTTTGCGTTGTTCGACTTTTCCATCCTTATCGATGACTTTCACCGTGCCGCTGCGTGGTGTGCGCGTTGTGCTTTGTTCGGCAAAGCCACTAGTGGAAGCTGCAGAATTGATCGGCGGGCTGCCTATATTTGACGTGGCAGCGAGCGGATCGATCTTGTCTGCGGCAGCAGATTTTGTGCTCGCCGTTTTGGATTTGTCATCAACCGCAGCCTTGTCGCTTTGCGCCAGCGCCGAGTCGCCGGATTTTCCTTCAGCATCGCGCATGGCACGACGTTTTTCACGCATCGCTGCGCGTTCTTCCGGCGACATTTTTTCAAATGCCGCACGACGCTCTTCCTGCGTCATGCTTGTCAATGCATCATTGCCCGACTGCTCGCCGGCTTTTTTATCATTTGCACCTGCCGCTTTGCTTGTTGCATCTTTGTTTGCTGCATCCTTGCCTGTTTTGGCATCGGTTGTTTTTTCACCTGTCGACTTGCCCGCACTATCACCACGTTCACGCTTGCCGCCGGTATTACCCGAGCCGCGCGTAGTGGTCACTGCAGAAGTCGGCACCAGCAACACATCTTTCGCTGTCGCTGCAATAAAGAAAACCTGCGTCGTCATGTTCGGCATCAAGGCCTGGTTATTATTTGGCACATCAAATAGTGCGTTGTACAACACCACATTATTGGTGACGGTCGGTGTAGGTTCGATCTTGCGCAAGGCGCCATACCAGCGACGCCCCTGGCTCCCCAGCGTGGTGAAATACACTTCCATGCCCTTGCTCAATTTACCGACTTCCGCTTCCGATACTTGCGTCTGCACCGTCATTGTCGACAGATCGGCAATTCGCAAAATGGTTGGCGCATTTTGATTGGCATTCAATGTCTGGCCCTGACGCGCCGTCAGTGACACAACCGTCCCCGTCATCGGCGCATAGATTTTTGCGTAATTGAGATTGGCTTCATCGGCACGCAAAGTCGATTGCGTCTGTTCGATCTGCGCCTGCAGTGCATCGATCTGTGCCTTGGCTGCACGTAGCGTCGCTTCCGCAATTTGCAGCGTTTCCGCAGTGGTGGCATCGGCTGCCATCAGATTCTTCTGCCGTGTGTATTGCAGGTTGGCCAGTGCCAATGCCGATTCCCGCTCCTTCATGGTTGCCTGCTGATTACGCAAGCCTGCACGTCTTGCATCTACCGTTGCACGGAACACGGTCGGATCGATCTCGGCCAGAAGATCGCCTTCTTTCACCACTGAACCGACTTCGATGTGCAACTTCTTCAACTGACCGGATACCTGCGCACCCACATCCACATATTCAAGCGGCTGCACAGTGCCCGTCGCCGTCACCAGATCCTGAATATCGCCACGCTGCACTTCGGCCACCTGATAAATTTCACGTGGATCTTTTTTTGCATAAAACTTGTGCCACCCCCAATAGCCGGCAGCAGCGAGCAGCACAATCAACAATGCCAGCAAGGTATAACGATGCAAGGCACGTCGGCGCAAGGTGGAGAGGAAGGATGAGGAAGACTTCATGGACAGGGCATTCAGAATGTAGGTTGTTATTCAATCAGGCACATGGAATCGCAAGCACGATCACATCACATTAACGACATACAAGGCGGGCACTTCAAGCGCCGGCAATCCATGCATGCCTCAAGTAACTGGCTGGCTATCCTGCTGAGGCGGTGGAATGGCTGGCGACGTTAGTAAAACGTTTCGCAGGTAATAACGATAAACGAGTCCACCCATGTTTATCAAGACAATCCCTGCTTCTGCAAGGTAAAGAATTGTGAAGAAGATATTTCCCGCAGCGCTGGCAGGACGTGAGGGGCAATATGCACACACCTTCGGCCGGATACAACAATGGCGTCGATGTTCAGACAAACATCGACGCCATTTCCTGATTCAATTCCGTCGCAACACATGCGACAGCAATATCTCTATTTTTGAATCTGTTCGATCAGCCGCGATCCACAAACGCACGTTCAATCACGTAGTCGCCAGGCTGGCCGATGCCGGCAGAAACTTCAAAACCCAGATGATCCAGTCGCGCGGCAGTGTCTTTCAACATGTCCGGGCTGCCGCAAATCATCGCACGATCAGTCAGTGGATCCAGCGGCGGGATGCCAAGATCCTCACACATTTTGCCGCTTTCGATCGCCGTCGTGATGCGTCCTTCATACATGAAGGGTTCGCGTGTCACGGTCGGGTAATACAGCAATTTGGCTGCAATCTCTTCGCCCAGGCCATCGATCTCCAGCAATTCCGTGTTGATGTATTCACGGTATGCCAGTTCGCTGGTCAGTCGTACGCCATGCACCAGAATGACTTGATCGAAACGCTCGTAGGTATCCGGGTCACGAATAATACTCATGAAAGGCGCAAGGCCGGTGCCGCTGCCGAACAGGAACAGACGCTTGGCCGGCAACAGATCGGAGATCACCAGCGTGCCGGTTGGCTTGCGACCGACCAGCAGTTCGTCGCCTACTTTCATGTTCTGCAGGTGCTTGGTCAACGCGCCTTCCTGTACCTTGATCGACAGGAATTCCAGATGTTCTGCCCACGATGGGCTGGCAATACTGTATGCGCGCAGCACATTTTTTCCATCGATAGGCAAACCTATCATGACGAAGTGGCCGCTTTCAAAGCGAAAACTTGGTTCCCGGGTGGTGGTAAAAGAAAACAGCGTGTCGTTCCAGTGATGAACACTCAGTATGCGAACAGTTTCAAATGCAGCCATAAAATCAATACATCCTAAATATCAAATTGCCGTTTATTACGGACAAGCAGGCAAACCATGTACGCATGCCGTGTGTAATGCCTAATTTCCGAAAGGAAAGGAGCGCGTATTTTACCAGCCGGGACTTCACTATCGTTGATATCAGACTATCCGTCTGATCTCCCGCAAGGAGATGTTTCGTCTGCACATACAAGGAACTACTTGAGAACTATTCTCATTATAAATGAATCCCTTAAACCTCGGCAACTACTGCCTGCAAGGATACTCTCCGTAACGCGATTCGATAATGACGAAATTTTCATTTGCTTATAACCAGATCGTTTAAGCAAAATCACAGCAAAATTTTTCAGCTGATGCACCTGACCGCCATAGGCATGCAGTGTTCGATTCCCGGCAGGGTACTGGTCCTGTGGTGCCGTCACCGGTTAGCCAGACCAAAAAATGTTCAGTTAAGGCATCCAATACGATTTTATCGTCTGTTACCGGCACTGTATTTGAGCCAAATCAAATAACTTCTTTTGTGCAGATAAAACAAAAAACCGGCTAATGCCGGCTTTCAAGGAACTGCTGTTTTGCAACGTCATATCTTTATACAGGCTACGAGGGTCGCCCTCCGGCAGAGCAAAATGTTAGTGAGAATTTTTCCTTGCTGTTAAAAACGCGCACAAATCATCAAACGTCAGCGGCCTGCTGATGAAATAGCCCTGCCCTTCATCGCAACCATTCTCCTTCAGGAAGGTCAGATGCTCGGGTTTTTCCACTCCCTCCGCAATCACCTTGATCTTCAGGCCATGGGCCAATGCGATGATGGTTTGTGCAATGATCGCATCGCCGGGATCGTTGTCGCAATTGAAAATGAAGGATTGATCAATCTTGAGGCGATCGATAGGGAAGCGCTTCAGATAGGCCAAGCTGGAAAATCCTGTACCGAAATCGTCCAGCGATAATTGGATCCCCATATCGTTCAAATCATTCAGGGTGACCACCACATCTTCAATGTTGTGCATCACCATGCTTTCGGTTACTTCAAGTTCCAGATAACACGGATCGAGGCCAGTCGCTTCGATCACGCTTTGCACACTCTTGACGAAATTCTTGTCGCTCAGTTGACGGGCAGATAAATTGATTGCCACGCGTATCGGCGGCAATCCTTCCTTTTGCAATCGCAAATTATGTTTGCAAGCCGTCTCCAGTACCCATATTCCGATCGGAATGATCAAACCATTACATTCGGCCATCGGGATGAAATCCATAGGTGCAATCAATCCGCGCTTGGGATGCTGCCAACGAATCAGCGCCTCCATTCCAATGACGGTGTCATCGCGCAAATCGATTTGCGGCTGATAGAGCAGAAATAACTCGTCATTCTTCAACGCATGCCACAAATCGCTTTCCAGGGAGAGACGCTCGCCTGAAGTCGCATTCATTTCTTTTGTGTAAAACTGAAAATTATTGCGTCCGCTCGATTTCGCTCTATACATGGCCGTATCGGCATTGGCCAGCAGTGATTCCGAATCTTCACCATCTTCCGGAAAACGGGCCACACCCATACTGCACGTCACGACAATTTCCTGCCCGCGTATCGACATCGGCTTGACCAATTCCGTCTGGATACGCTGCATGACGCCTGCATTGCTGTCATTGACACTCTGATTCGTCAGCAGCAGCACGAACTCGTCACCGCCGATGCGGGCCACGGTATCGCCATCACGCACACAGGTTTGCAAACGCGAGCCTACATTGGCGATCAATTCGTCGCCTGCGCCATGCCCCATACTGTCATTGACCAGCTTGAAATTATCGAGATCGATGAAAACCAGGCTGAGAAACTGATCATGACGGCGCGCCTGAATCAGTGCTTGCTGCGTCCGTTCATTGAGCAGATTGCGATTGGCAAGGCCTGTCAGCGTATCGTAATTGGCCTGATGCTCCAGATCCTCCTGATAGCGTTTTATCTGGGTCACGTCATACAGCACGCCGACAAAATGACCCACTGCGCCGCCCGAGGTATCGCTGACCGGTGCGATATACAACTCGTTGAGGAACATGCTGCCATCCTTGTGATAATTACGCAGCAGGACGGAAGCCGGACGTTGTTCACGAATCGCCGCACGCAATTTCCCCAGTTCCGGCTGATCGGTATCCATACCCTGCAGGAATTTGCAATTACGGCCTATCGCTTCTTCAGCGGAATAACCAGTGATGGTCTCAAACGCGCCATTGACATAAATCAGCGGCATGCCCGGCGTTGCGGTATCCACAATCACGATAGGATTGACGCACGCTTCGATCGCACGCGTGCGCAACAACAAATCCTGCTCGACCTTCATGCGTTCGGTGATATTGATCGCGATACCGCCGACATGTCGCGACTCGCTGTTTTCTCCAACCAAAGGAAATTTCGTCGACAGCCAGTAGCTCACACCGGACGGCATCGACATGACTTCCAATTCCTGCAGGGCCGTACCTGCGTTCAGAACCCGGGATTCCATTTCACGCAGCTTGTACGCCACGTCAAGCGGAATCAATTCGGTATCCAGCTTGCCGATGGAATAACCCTTTTCAACGTTGAATGCCTTGTCCAGGCCGTGATTACCGTACAGATAACGGCCATCCTTGTCCTTGATGAAGGCAGCGCCAGGAAGATTCTCCATGAAGGTGCGGAACATCAGATTGCTTTCCAGCAGTTCTGTTTCAATGCGACGTCGTGCATCTCTTTGTTCTACATGTTCCATCGCGCGGGAAACCGCACTCGGCAGTCGTGACAGATTTGTCTTGATCACATAATCGCTCGCACCGAGTTTCAGGGATTCGATCGCCAGTTCCTCGCCAATCCGGCCTGAAACAAAGATGAACGGCGTATCCGGCAATTCCTGTCGTACCACCTTGAGCGCAGACAATCCATCAAAATGCGGCATGGAAAAATCCGACAACACGACGTCAGGCTTGAAGTCTGCGAGCTCATGTCGCAACTCCTGCTCTGTCTCCACCCGTCTTGCCTGGTGCAGAATGCCGCTACGCTTCAATTCACGCAACGCAAGTTCGGCATCGGTAGGCGTATCTTCGACCATCAAAATTTTGATCATGACCCGGCCCTCGACTTCTACTTTTATCTTGCAGGAATTCTATTCAAGATGGCCCAATAGAAACCTGCTTTGGAAACTTCTTCAAAAAACTTGTCCGACTCAACCGGTTTGACGATGTAGCTGTTCACACCATGTTCATAACAGCGCACGATATCCGGCTCTTCTGCACTGGAGGTCAGCATGATGACCGGAATGAACCTGGTCGACTCTGTAGTCTTGATCGTCTTGAGCACTTCCAGTCCATTGACCTTCGGCATTTTCAGATCGAGCATGATCAATGTCGGATCGCCATTCACGCGATTGGCGAACTCACCCTTGCGAAAAATGTAATCCAGCGCCTCCTGCCCATCCTTGACCCAGGTGATGTTGTTGACGAGCCCTACCTTCTTGAGTGCACGTAGCGTCATCTCGGCATCGGTAGGTGTGTCTTCTGCGAGCAGAATATGAACTGGTTGCATATCAGCATTCATGCAGCGGCCTCTTTAGGTAAGCTGAAATTGAAAATCGTATATTCATCCGGTTTACTCTCGGCCCAGATGCGACCGCCGTGCCGCACAATGACACGCTGCGCAATCGCGAGGCCGACTCCCGTTCCCGGGAATTCATTTTCGGTATGCAAACGCTGAAAAACACCAAACAATTTGTTATAGAAGCGCATATCAAAACCCACGCCGTTATCGCGCACGGTGTACACCACTTCGTCTTCGTTCTGTTTTGCCGTGATCTCGACTATCTGTTCTGCCTTTTTGCTGCTGTACTTGACTGCATTCGCCAGCAGATTCATCAATACCTGCCGCAGCAAGGCGTGATCACCCCATGCCGCCGGCAAGTTTGCCTTCTTCAAAGGCAAGGTGGTCCTGGAACTGGCGCACACTTCTGCCCATACCTCTTCAACCAAAGCGTTCATATCGACCTTCCTGCTGTCGACCGGTTTGCGCCCCATCCGTGAGAAGGCCAGCAGATCATCAATCAGCTGGCCCATCTTCTTGCTGCTGACGCGAATCACTGCCAGCAAACGACGTCCTTCATCGTCAAGACGATCGGCAAAATCTTCTTCAAACATGCGTGAGTAACCATCGATCGCACGTAACGGGGAACGCAGATCATGTGAAACCGAATAACTGAAGCTCTCCAGTTCTTTATTGGTCAACTCCAGTTGCGCTGCATTTTTTTCTATTTCGCGTTGTGCGATTCTGCGATGTCTTATTTCCAGCAGGATCAGCCAGAAAGCGGAAAGCAGCAACGCCATCGCCAGCAAATTGCCGAATAGAATCCACAATTTGGTTGATTTCGCCTTGGCCTCAACCTGTTGCGCACGCTGCAGCAATAATTTTTCTTCCACCATGATCATGAGATCACCCTGCTCTTTCAGCTGATCCATCAGCAACCTGCCGTCACCACCCACCAATGCAGCGATTTCATCGCTGTTAAACGCGTTCCTGTCTTCCAGCGCATCAATCCCCAAACGTAAGGTGTTTATTTTTTTATCGGTCAAGTCTTCAAATACATCAATCGATTTTCGCTGCGCAGGATTGTCATAGGTCAACCCTCGTAAAGTGGCAATTTCATTGGGGATCTCGGCAAGAATGTCGTAATGCATCTCCAGAAAAATTGCATCGCCGGTAATCAGATATCCACGTTGCGTGGATTCGGCATCCTTCAGGTCTGATACGACTTGATCGATTTGCTTGATGACGAGATGCGTATGCTCAACCAGGCGCGAACTATTCGCAAACTGATCGACGCTGTTGAAAGTCACGAAAGAAATCAACACGAGCAGGAGCAGGGCGAGACCCAGTCCCGCCTTCGTAAACCACTCCTGTTTGATCATGTTCCTCGATCGAGTTTCATCAGACATTTCCATGCGTCTCTGCTTATTCTTTGCCTGAGGAACGTAAACGTACGTTCATCCATCGGGCATATTTTCAGGAAATGAAACCACTACAAAACTGAATATTTTTTATTTGCATCGTTACGGTATCTACCTTGCCGTACGGCTATTTTTTAAATGATTCTAGTGTAAAAAATTCAATCGCAGTGATATCTAATTGCAAAAAAATGTGTCATGAAAAATATGTGCATTTTTCCTTTTCGATCATAGGGAAAATACATCGCACCGGAAATGCCAAATGTTGTGTTTTTCTCCCATATACATGGGAGAAAAATTCTCTTAGTAATACATACAATGGCATTCAATCAACATGACAAAATTGCCACTACACTGACTTCCGTCTTGAATATTTTTTCTAGGATATTTATTTAATATCAACATATGGAGCGGAATTTTTCAGTCTGTCGATTCATTCTTGTTCAATCGTCCCTATCTGCGGCGTTATATCGCGCAGGCCTACGCAAGCTTTACGACTGATAAATGTTCATCAATGTAAAAACTGAAACGGCACAATCGGAACACCGTCCGAGCGCTACAATGTCGGCATCAGCAGTTTCAAAACATATGAATGGATGCAAGATGGAAAACGCCGTATATAACCAAGCACTCACCGCATTGAAGAATCTCTTCGGTACACCGCGCCCGCTCGTCAACAAAGGCGGAGCCCGTTTCCTGCGCAACGGCACCATCACGATTTATCACACTGAACTCGCGCCCGGCAACGACGCCGAAATCGCATTTAATGTGCAGCCACTCGCCTCCGCCTATCGCATCACACCTGCCGCGCTGACCAGCTTGCTGGATGAATGCAGATATCTGACCGGCAAACCAACAGAAACCAACAAGGTGCAAAACTGGCCGCGCATCGGTTTTGCCAGCGAAGAAGATGTCACGCGCGTCATGGAAAAACTCTCTGCCGTACTCGTAAAGTAAAAGGATGTAAGCACCCTCCCCAAATCCCATTCGTGCGTATAAACTGGAAACATAATCCGCTCACAGGATCGCCAACGACAAGTGAAAGGGGAAAATGATGGACAGCCTGAACGTACAATTTCACGTTTCCGTTTTAACCGTACCGAGCTTTGTCAGCGCCGATCAATTTCCTGAATGGCTACGCCGTGAAGCACTCGCGATTCAGGAACTAAGCGAAGACAACAGTCTCACCATCCTCAGATTATTCCTGGCTGCTCGCATCAAGGAAGCATGGGGGCGCAAAAAACTGGATGTACTCCTGCAGGCGATAACGGACAAATACCCACACATCTTCCGCGTCGAAATGGTTGTTATCGATAACCAGCTCAATATCGACGAAAAGGAACTGATCCAGTCCGAAGCAGAGAAGGAGCTCGCGCAGATACTGGAAACAGTCAGGCAATTCCAGGAATTGAAAATTGCAAAGAGCAAGCTGCATTAATTGTCCGCAGCATTCCTCTGCACCATCCGTCACGGAAAACAAAATGAAAAATCTGGTAACACTCATTCTGGCCGCAGTGTCAGTCACAGCATGCGCTGTAGATGACGGTTATTACGTCGAGCAGCGCACATACGGCAGCTCCTACGGCGGCGCAACCTGGTATCGCGAAGAAGTGCCGTATTACTCCAATTACGACCGTAACCGTAACGGCATACCGGATAACAGGGAAATCGACCGTAATCGAAATGGCATACCGGACAATCGGGAAATCGATCGCAATCGCAATGGCATTCCCGATCAGCGTGAGCAGGATAGAAACCGCAACGGTGTCCCCGATCGCAAAGAGCGCGACCGGGATAGAGATGGCAAACCAGATCGTACAGACGCTAATCGTAACTGGAGTACCGGCCCAAATCGCCAGAACCAGTCAGATGACAAATTTCGCGATGGAGACAAGACCCCCGACTACAAAGGAGGCCGTTCCGGCAATTATTACGGTCGTTGAATTTTCATCGACAAATACGGCGTGACATTCAGAAATAACGCGTACGCAAACCGAGTAATGCAACCGATGGTATAAAAGTGATCCACGTATCACGCATTCATGCTGGTATCACTGCAAAGTCGTGAACAACCACTAGGAGATCTCATGAAGATTACAGAAGTAATCAATGTCAAGAACGCTGCTGGCAAATCCGTTACTCTGCAACATCTGGTCCCGGGGATTACCTATCTCGACTATGGTTTTACCCATCTGCCGCGCGACTTCAACGGTTATCGTGTCAAGGACACCGATCGCACTGCCGTCAAGAAAAACGATGGCACTTTCCAACTGGATAACTCGAGTGATCTTTACAAAGTCGCTTGACGAAAATAATCAAACAGGAAGCCCTCGCACTGTAGGGTCTGCAATTGGACAACACAATCGGTGTGAATGAAATGGAGCACTAGTCCGTACGCACAATGCAATTGAGAAGTTATAAAAAACCGCGTCTCTTTTTGAAAAGGCGCGGTTTTTTTATTGTGTTCGGTTAGTTGCTATCGACATCCATCTCACTGACAGCGACGTTGTCCTTCATACTGGATTCACTATATAGATTTGGCCACCCCTCATTTTCATCAGGGCTGGCTTCATGAATACCCGCGGAGCGTTCTGCACGAGCCTTTAATGCTTCATTCCTTTGTTTCACTGCATTGATTTGGGTCAGCATAAATGTCTCCTTCGTATAGTTGTGGAGCCATGTTATCCATTCTCATCAAATTCAAACATCAGAAAAGAGGACATTTTTTGTGGGATTTGACCTGCATAAGGAAAATAGTTGTCGGCGCATGGATGCCCTTGCCCCTTTTGCAAGTTATTTTTGTAACGTCAAAAATCAGGAAGCATCTTTTCACCGTACCGACAAACAATCTGAATACCGATAATCAACCTATACTCCGACAATCAACACGCCGTGTTGATACTATTGGGGAGCCGGAATGAAAAATATAATTATCGTCATGCTGTTGGCGTTTGGTAGTGCATCCGCTTTTGCCCACTCTGGGGGGACTGATAGTAGCGGATGTCACCATGACCGCAAAAATGGCGGTTATCACTGCCATTGATTAGCGGTGTAAATACCCCTCTTGTTCCTGACTGAAGAGAAATTTACCTACGTGTTGTGCATGCCGCGGAATCGCTTGCATAAGCCACGCAGGCGGCTTGCTTCTTTCAGAAAAACAAAAAGCCCGCGTGTGCGGGCTTTTGTATTTTGGCGG
>NZ_JBEBPO010000044.1:0-19059 GCF_040395855.1 Herminiimonas fonticola
CCGTTTTTCTTGAATAGCGCAATATCGACGTAATTGGAAAGATGGTTGTTCTTGCCGGAGGAGCTGATTCCCAGGCCGCCAAGATCGATATCGATATCCTGCGCCAGCAAATCCTGCAAAGCCATGCGCATCGGGCGCTTCGATTTCTGAATTGCCCTGGTCAGTGCCTTGGCGATGACGAATCCTTCCAGCGTCAGCGATGAAGGTGGCTCGTCGCGATATTTTTTCATCATCGACAAATGTTCGAGCTGAATCGCGCTTTTGCCTGCATTGGGATTCGGCACCACTTGTGAAAATACCGTCCATTCCACCGCACGGGCACCGGCCAGTTCGCGCAAGGTATCCAGGTTGATCAGTGAGGTTCCGGTTACATAGGTTTGCGGCGAAAACTTGCGGAATTCCTTGAGAAACAGTGAGGTGCTGATCGTATCGGCAATCACGATGACAAAACCCGGTTTGGTCGCGGCAAGCCGGGCGACTTCCTGGGAATTCTGTTTTTCGTTATCGCCTAAACGCAGCGTGCCGCTCAGAGTCAAACCGCGCCCACGCAATTCGCCGGAGAGGCTGCGAAACGCCTCCTGCGTGGATGGCCCATCCTGATAAACAATGCCGACATTCTTGATTCCCAGCGGCGCGAAATGCGAAAGAATATGCCGCACTTCCTGCAGATAAGTCGGGCGCCAGAATAAAACACGGCTGTCGTTCAACTCGACGGCATCGACCAGGGGCGCAAATAAAACCAGATTGCTGCGTTTGAAGGCCGGCGCATTCAGCACCGCCTGTGTCACCTTGTCACCCACACCGCCAAGCAGGAAGTCGACCTGTTCGCGCTCGATCAATTCGGTCACGACTCTGACTGCAACGGCCGGCGTCGCCTGGTCGTCGCGTGCGATGTAACGAATCTTTTTGCCGGCAATGCCGCCGGCGGCATTGAGCGCATCGAAATAGGTTTTGATACCGGCGACATAGTCGCGCCCGATGGCGGCATTCGGACTGGATAAATCGATGGCCTGGCCGATGACGATGGTTTCATCTGCAGAAAACGCGGCAGAAGGCATCAGGAAGACTGTCGCAGCGACAGAGAATGAGCACAGGAATCGAAAGATCATGAATAGGCAGGAGGGTTGTCGGATCAGACGGGGATTCTGCTTGGGAATTATGACCTGACGATGAATTGAGACGGAATACAACAAGTGAGGAAAGGAAATTTAGCCGCGATAGGCAAGCCAGGGGCGAATGAATATGCTGGTGCAGCAGGTGTGTAATTTCAATCGGCTTGCATTGATGGAATAAACTATATATATTATTTATACTATTTATAAAAAGGAGTGCATTGTGTCGGTAGAAAATACAGTCAAGGCGCCAGTCAAAAAGACGGCGGTAAAAAAAGCAGTGGCAAAAAAGGCAGTCCAGCCTGCAGCCAAGGAAGTTGCCGCAAAATCGGCAGCGCCTGTAACGAAGTCGACCGTTGCGCCCAAGAATACGTCCCGTAAAACAGCCAAACCTGCGGTTAAAAAGACGGTTGCCAATAACGCAGCAGCCAAAAAACCAGTGGCCAAGCCTACAACCAAGCCTGTAGCAACGACAAGCGCCAAAGCGCCGCAAGTTGCCAAGCCGGTCGCGCCATCCAAAGAGAAGGTCAAGAAATCCAAGCTCGTCAGAGACAGCTTCACGATGCCGGAAGTGGAATACCAGGTATTGAGCGACGTTAAAAAAGCCTTTTTGAAATCCGGCGTATCGGTCAAGAAAAGCGAGCTGTTGCGCGCCGGTGTTGCCCTGATCAAGACAATGGAACTGAGCCGTCTGAATGCCGTGATTTCCGCACTGGCGCCAATCAAGGCCGGCCGTCCCAAGAAGGACAAGTAAGCGCATGATGTGCAGCACGCCAGAGAGTGTGCTGCGCGGCAAGTGAAAGTTGAAGCCGATGCACATGCGTCGGCTTTTTTATTGCATCCCGGTACTGTTGTCGTGTCATGAAAATGACATGCTCCTGTCATTTTGCTGAAGTAATCACCAGTTACGCTTGGCTCGTCACAATATAAAGGACGACACATGCGATTACTGAATGCTTCTGCCGATACGAACTCCGCTTCCCCAAGACTGACCTTGAGCATGGCCAGCACGCCGGAAGAAGTGCGGGAAGTACAGCGTTTGCGTTACAAGGTCTTTATCGAAGGCATGGGTTTGACCGCACTGGCAAACGATGAACGCCTCGACAAGGATGAATATGATGCGTATTGCGATCACCTGATCGTACGCGACTCGACTACTCTCAAAGTGGTTGGCACCTATCGCGTGCTCAGCCCGCAAGCCGCGCGCAAGAGTGGCGGTTTTTACTCCGAGCAGGAATTCGATCTGAGCCGGCTCGACAATCTGCGCGGCCGTATTGCCGAAGCAGGTCGTGCCTGCATCCACCCAAAATACCGCAGTGGTGCCGTCATCATGATGCTGTGGGCAGGGATCGCAGCCTTCATGCAAAAGGAAAAATGCGAATACCTGATCGGTTGCGCCAGCATCAGCCTGGCGGATGGCGGTCATAATGCGGCCGCGCTGTATCACGCGATTGCCGAGACCAATCTTGCGCCAGCCGAATATCGCGTCAAGCCGCATCTGCCATTTCCGATTGCAGCACGCGAAGCCGGTCACAAGCCGGAGATGCCGGCATTGATCAAGGGCTATCTGCGCAGCGGTGCGTGGATCTGCGGTGAACCGGCATGGGATCCTGATTTCCACAGCGCCGATCTGTTCATGATGCTGCCGCTGGCGAAACTCGACAGCCGTTATGCGCGTCACTATCTCAAGGATGGTGCAAAAGACGAAGCGAAAGAGGATGCGCCAGCATGAAACCACGCGACCAGTTCCTGACGAAAGATTTCATCGATGCGGACACTGGCAATACACGTGAAAAACCACGTGATCCGCATAAATTTCGTACGATCTGGATTTCAGACGTTCACCTGGGAACCACCGGTTGCCAGGCACAACGCCTGCTGGAATTTTTGCGCAAGACCGAATCGGATACCTTGTATCTGGTCGGTGACATCATCGACGGCTGGCAGCTCAAGCGTCGCTGGTACTGGGATCAGTCGCATAACAACGTCGTGCAAACGGTGTTGAAAAAAGCCAGGAAGGGTACCGAAGTCATCTTCGTGCCTGGCAATCATGATGAAGCGGTGCGTCAGTTCATCGATCTGGATTTTGGCGGCATCCGGGTACGCGATGAATTGATTCATACGACGGCACAGGGCAAACGGATGCTGGTGCTGCACGGTGACCGTTTCGACGGCGTGATCTCTTGCGCCAAGTGGCTGGCTTATGTTGGCGACAATCTGTACACGATGATCCTCAAATGGAATCAGTGGCTCAACAGCTGGCGCGCTCGTGCCGGCCTGCCGTACTGGTCGCTGTCGCAATATTTGAAGTTGAAGGTGAAGAATGCAGTCAGCTACATTTCTTCGTTTGAAAATGCACTGGCGGCGGAAGCCAAGCGGCGTGGTCTGGATGGCGTGATTTGCGGCCACATCCACAAACCGGAAATTCGGGACATAGACGGCATCACGTACTGCAACGACGGCGACTGGGTGGAAAGCCTGTCGGCACTGGTCGAGGAATACAGCGGTGAATTGCGGCTTGTCACCTGGCAGGAAATTGTAATGCCGCACACATCAGCCAAACATGAAAAGGTAAATGACCTATGCGTATCGCCATCGTAACGGATGCCTGGGCACCGCAAGTCAACGGTGTCGTCAATACATTGAAGGCCACGCGCAAGCAGTTGCGCGCCAATGGCCATGCGGTTCTGATGGTGACGCCGGAGAATATGCGCAGCTATTCCTGTCCGACCTATCCGGAAATTCGTCTGGCCTACAAGCCTTACGGCAAGGTGGCTGCCGCGCTGGACGATTTCGATGCGGATTGCATACACATTGCAACGGAAGGGCCTATGGGCCTGGCGGCGCGGCGTTACTGCATCAACCGCGGGCTGGATTTCACGACTGCCTATCACACCCGTTTTCCTGAATATCTGCGGGCCCGCTTTCATCTGCCGCTGGCAGTCACGTATCGCTGGCTCAAATGGTTTCATGGCCCGGCCAAGGCGGTGATGGTGCCGACGCCGCGCATGCAGGATGCGCTGGAGCAGAGCGGCTTCAAGAATGTCGTGCAATGGAGTCGCGGTGTGGACACCAATTATTTCAAACCGGGTCCGCGCGAGGAAGTGTCGCTGCAGCGTCCGCTTTATCTGTACGTGGGTCGCATTGCAGTCGAGAAAAATATCGAGGCTTTCCTCGAAATGGATTTGCCGGGCGCGAAATGGGTGATAGGCGACGGTCCGATGCGCGACGAGCTGGAAAAAAAATATCCGAACGTGCGCTTTCTCGGCGCCAAACCGCATGAAGCACTGCCGGCGTATTACAACTGCGCCGATGTGTTCGTGTTCCCGAGCCGCACCGATACCTTCGGCCTGGTGCTGGTCGAGGCGATGGCGTGTGGCGTGCCGGTGGCGGCCTATCCGGTCGAAGGACCGATCGATGTGGTGGCGCACGGAAAATCCGGCATCCTCGATACGGATCTGACGCTTGCCTGTTTTGAGGCATTGAAATTAAAGCGGTCGGTGGTGCGGGACCATGCGCTGTGTTATTCGTGGAATACGGCGACCCAGCAGTTCCTGCAACATCTGCATCCGGTGCGCAAGAACAACCGCATTCCTGCGGTGCGCTCTTCGCTGGCATGACTGTCGTTCAGTTTGTTCAGTGCAGATAAAAAGACTCTATCGTCTTATGTAGTGAACTTCGACTGAGCCCAGGCATATTTCCATGCCTGGGCTTGCTTGCGCTTAGCGGCTGAATGTTGCTTGCAGATCGGTTTGGCTG
Source organism: Herminiimonas fonticola (assembly GCF_040395855.1). Classification (GTDB taxonomy): domain Bacteria; phylum Pseudomonadota; class Gammaproteobacteria; order Burkholderiales; family Burkholderiaceae_D; genus Oxalicibacterium; species Oxalicibacterium fonticola_A. Next base: position 4,872 of record NZ_JBEBPO010000044.1, read on the forward strand.
CTTACGCCGTTCTGCAGTGACAGCATCAGCAAGATGCGTGCTTTTGCTGCCTTCAAATCGTCTGCCATCACGGCACCAGCTTCAAAAGAAGTCTTGCCACCACCTTCAAAGCCGTAACTAGGCATGACACGACCGTTGTGTACGCGGGTGGTAACGACGACCGGCACTTTCTTGGAGACCGCATATTTCACGGCATCCAGCATGGCGACGTTCATATTGCCCATGCCCAAAGCCTCGACCACGATACCTTTGACGCCACGATCGACTGCATTGCGCACGGCTACACCGTTTGCACCGCCATACATGGCGAAAATCTCTACTTCAGGCATCTTGTCCGTGCGAATAGGAATGTATTGACGACGCACTGGCGTGGAAGCGTAAATCACGCGATCCGGATAGACTTCACCCAAAAAGCCGAAGTCGCCTGACTTGAATGTTTCGACGTTGGCAGTGTGCGTTTTGGTGACCGAACGCGCCGCATTGATCTGGTTGTTCATGGCCAGCAACACGCCTTTGTCCTTGGATTGTGTATCGACTGCGATGCGTACCGCGTTCAGCAGATTGCGCGGACCGTCGAAGTCCGATACCGACGCATTGCGCTGGGCGCCGATCAGGATCACAGGTTTGCTGGATTTCACTGTCAAATCCAGCCAGTATGCGGTTTCTTCCAGCGTGTCCGTACCGTGCGAGACGATGGCACCAGCAACCTCCGGTCTATCCAGTGCGGCTTGCACGGCCTTGGTCAATGCAACCCAGCGCGTCGGGTCCATATAATCCGATGGCACATTGGACAGATTGTTGACTTCGATGCTCGCGTATTTCGCTACATCCGGTACGGTGGCCAGCAGATCATCGCCGGAAATGGCAGGTACCGGCGCATTTTTTACCGGATCGATCTTCATTGCAATCGTGCCGCCGGTTGCAATGAATTGCACGACCGGTTTGCTTTGTGCGAAGGCAGGCAAGGTTGCTGCTAACAACAGGCTGAGTACGGTCTTTTTTAGTTTCGTCATTGCTTGTCTACCTTTGATTTGGAAATTAAATTAATCAACATTTCAATCCCGGTGTTTCACCCGCGGAATGCGAGCATCACGATATTACCGTCTTTTATCGTCAAAAATTAATGCATGCAGTTGCATGATGAAAAGAAGATATTGGATGTCCATGTGCGCGAACTTTTTAAGCATCGACTTGTTCGCCATATTTCCTATACTGAGATCGGCGCATGACGCAGCGCCCGATTTTCTTTTCCGGATCAAGCATGGAGTTGATCATGACACGCAAATATATCGATTGCCGGGACTTTCCCAGTGACATGAATTGTTCGGTTGCGATCGCAGCCGATAGCGAAGAAGAGTTGTTGAGGGTGGCGGTTCAGCACGCAGTGGACGTGCATCACCATACGGATACGCCTGAGTTAAGACAGCAAATCAGGCATCTGTTTAAAAACGGCACGCCGCCGGAGTACATGGTGATGGATGGCATGCCACCCTGAACAAATGGCTGGCGCTTGTGTATCTAGCGATATGGCGGCAAACGCGGGAACAACAGCGCCCAGCCTTCATGTCAACGCGAACATGGCGCTTGCCGCACGCTGGCATGACGGTCAAAAACGACAGAAGTTATGAATTGTATGGCGTGTGGATACATGCGGCGTGTCGGCAGCGTCAGTTGTTCTGTGCCTTGTTCAGCAATTCTGGCGCCATCACGGCACGGATATAGTGCTCGGTATTTTCCTCGCGTTCGCGTTGCACTATCCACCAGGCATTGCCTTTGCGTACGCTCCAGTTTTGCACGTTACCGCTGATGACCAGCGAGGCGACTTGTCCCAGCGTCGGTTGATGGCCTATGATCAATACCGGCTCACGGCTGTCCGGCCAGTGCGCCGCAGTCAGAATCTGTTGTGCGCTTGCGCCGGGCGCCAGTTCGTTGACGACCTTGAATTTGCGCCCCAGTGCTTCGGCGGTCTGTAATGTACGAGTAGCGGGACTGACCAGAATTTTGCAGCTGTTGGGCAGGTTGTGATCCAGCCATTCGGCCATTTTCCATGCCTGCTTGTGGCCTTTTGCCGTCAATGCACGGCCTTCATCGGGTTCGCCCAATTCCGCTTCTGCATGCCGCCAAAGGATCAATTCCATCATTTACTCCACAGGTGCGCCCAGCAACTGCATCAAATGTTGTTGTGCGCTGAAGGCGCTCGCTTTTCCGCGCGGTTTACGTTTTTGATAGACGCCATTGGAATCCAGTTCCCAGGTATTCATATTATCTTTGAGGTAGGGATTCAAACCTTCCGTGATCACACGTTTTTTCAAGGCGGGATCGAGAATCGGAAATGCGACTTCAATCCGGCGGAACAGGTTGCGATTCATCCAGTCCGCGCTGGACAGATAAATGTCATGCGCCAGATCGTTGCGGAAATAATAGATGCGACTGTGCTCGAGAAAACGTCCGACGATGGAGCGTACGCGTATGTTTTCGGATAAACCCGGCACGCCGGGTCGCAAGGCGCAGGCGCCGCGCACGATCAGATCTATCCTGACGCCATCTGCCGACGCCGCATACAAGGCGCGGATCACCGATTCATCCAGTAACGCGTTCATCTTGGCGATGATGCGGCCGGGGCGTCCCGCCTTGGCTATTTTCGCTTCGTTGCGGATCGCGCGGATGAATTCCTTTTGCAAGGCAAACGGCGCCAGCCACAGATGCGTGAGTGTTTTCGGTTTGGTCAGGCTGGTCAGGTGAATGAAAACTTCATTGACTTCGGTAGCCAGTGCCGGATTGGCTGTCAGCATGCCGAAATCGGTATAAAACTTGGTGGTGCTCGGATGATAATTGCCGGTGCCCAGATGTGCGTAATAACGCAGTGCACCTGCTTCGCGACGAATCACCAGCGCCAGTTTTGCATGTGTTTTGAGTCCGACTACGCCATATACAACTTGTGCGCCGGCGCGTTCCAGCCTGTCCGCCCAGTTGATATTGGCTTCTTCATCGAAACGCGCCATCAACTCGACGATCACGGTGACTTCCTTGCCGCGTTGCGCGGCGATGATCAGCGATTCCATCAGATCGGAATTCATGCCGGTGCGATAGATGGTTTGCTTGATCGCCACCACGTCCGGGTCTTGTGCGGCCGAACGTATGAATTCCAGCACCGGCTGGAAGGACTGGAACGGGTGGTGCAGCAGCACATCGTGTTTGCTGATGGCGTCGAACAGGTCGACATTCGCCAGCTTGGGCGGATACGCAGGCGAGTAGGGCGGAAAGCGCAGTTCAGGCTTGCCGACGTGCTCGATCAATTCCGACAGGCGCACCATGTTGACGGGACCATCCACCGCATACAGCCGGTTCTTGTCGATGGAAAATTGTTCCAGCAAAAATTGCGAAAGATGTGGCGGACAGTTCTTGGCCACTTCCAGCCGTACGGCAACGCCAAAATTGCGGCTTTGCAACTCTCCCTGCAAGGCTTGCCGCAGATTTTTCACTTCTTCTTCATCGACCCACAAATCGCTGTTGCGCGTGACACGAAATTGCGAATACGCCAGCACGTCGCGTCCGGTGAACAAGTCCTTGATGTGCGCGTGAATAATCGATGACAGCAGGCAGAATGAAATACCGTTCTTCGACAGTTCAGCCGGCAACTGGATGACGCGCGGCAGTACGCGCGGCGCTTTCAGGATTGCAATCGCGGTGCCGCGGCCGAAGGCATCCTTGCCGGACAATTCGACGATGAAATTCAAGCTCTTGTTAACTACCTGAGGAAAAGGATGTGCCGGATCGAGTCCGATCGGCGTCAGCAGCGGCCGCACTTCGCGGTCGAAGTAGGCCTTGACCCAGGCGCGTTGCGCTTCGTTGCGATCCTGATCGCGTAATAGATGGATACCTTGCTGCGCCAGTTGCGGCAGCACTTCTTCATTCAGTACCCGATACTGGCGCTCGACGATCTTGTGGCATTCAGCACCAGCGATGGCCAGTGCTGCAGACAGCGCGGGCGGTTCGATGACTTCGCCATCCAGGCGATTGTTGGCCAGCAGGCTGGCGATGCGTACTTCAAACAGTTCATCCAGATTGTTGCTGACGATACATAAATACTTCAAGCGCTCCAGCAAAGGCACGGCAGGATTTTCAGCTTGCGCCAGTACGCGGCGATTGAACGCCAACTGGGATAATTCCCGGTTCAGGTAAATTGTACTTTGCGGAAGATGAGGGGCAGAAGCGGTGTCTGCTGTGGCTTTCTTGTGCATTTTCTTGACTTTGGCCATGGCTAATCCCGCAGAGTGTAGTGACTCATTATGACAACTTAATGACAGCCATTTTTGTGCATAATCAAGTTTATGACATGATTTTTGGAAAGTCATAAAGCTGTCATAATTGTTCGCTAAAGTTCGCACTGTCTTATTTAGATAACCCTAAGGAGCAGATATGCGATTGAATCAATTTGTTAAAACCGCCGTGGTTGCTGCAGGTGCAGCAGTGGCGTTTTCATCCGCAGTGGCCGCCGATATTACTGGTGCCGGTGCGACCTTCCCTTACCCGATTTATTCCAAATGGGCAGAAGCCTATAAGGCAGTGAGCGGTACCGGCATGAACTATCAGTCCATCGGTTCCGGCGGTGGTATCAAGCAAATCAAGGCAAAAACTGTTGATTTCGGCGCTTCCGACATGCCATTGAAGGCTGAAGATCTGGAATCGGAAGGCCTGTTGCAATTCCCGGCGATCATGGGCGGCGTCGTGCCTATCGTGAACGTGGACGGCGTTGCGCCAGGTCAGTTGAAATTGACGTCGGATGTCATCGCTGGCATCTACCTCGGCAAGATCGTCAAATGGAACGATGCACAATTGACATCGCTGAACCCAGGCGTGAAATTGCCTGATGCAGATATCACTGTTGTTCACCGTTCGGATGGATCGGGCACGACTTTCCTGTGGACAGATTTCCTGTCGCAAACCAATGCCGAGTTCAAAGCAACGGTTGGTGCAGGTACTGCAGTCAAATGGCCGGCAGGCGTAGGCGGCAAGGGTAACGAAGGCGTTGCAGCCAACGTACAGCGTATCAAGGGTTCGATCGGCTATGTTGAATACGCATATGCCAAAAAGAACAAGATGTCGCACACCCAGTTGAAAAACCGTGATGGCCAATTCGTGCAACCGGACGACGACAGCTTCAAGGCTGCAGCGGCAGGCGCAAACTGGGCGAAAACTCCAGGCATGGGCGTGGTTCTGACCAACCAGGTTGGCAAAGCCAGCTGGCCTATCACAGGCGCATCGTTCATCCTCTTGCACAAATCGCAGGCATCGGCTGAACGTGCAAAAGAAGTGTTGAAATTCTTCGACTGGTCTTACAAAAACGGTGGTGCAATGGCTGCCGAACTGGACTATGTTGCGATGCCGCCTGCGGTCGTGAAACAAGTTCAGGAATCCTGGAAAGCAAATGTGAAAGACGCTTCCGGCAAGGCTGTTTGGTAAAAACTGCTGTTATCGCTGTTTAACGTTACAAGGGCTGTCGCCATGATGCATGCAACTGGTTCGACATGGCGACAGCCTTATTCAGCTACCAAATTAGCTACCCAATATTATGAGCGCAACCCCCAACGCACTTTCTACCCACGCAATGAATCCTGATAAAGAAAACACTGACAGTGGTGTCTTCAGCAAGGCGCTGATGGCAACGATGCGCAAGCAGCGGCTGCAGGATTTTCTGTTTCACAAAATCACGTTCATCTTCGCGCTGAGCGTGTTGTTCGTTTTACTCGGCATCATTGCATCCCTGATGATAGGTGCATGGCCCGCATTAAAAGAATTCGGCTTGCCTTTCATAGCCAGCGTTGAATGGGATCCCGTCAACGACAAATACGGCGCGGCGATTGCCATCGTCGGCACTTTGCTTACCTCATTCATTGCCTTGCTGATCGCATTTCCGATCAGCTTCGGTATTGCATTATTCCTCACTGAAATCTGCCCGGCCTGGCTGAAACGGCCGCTGGGAACTGCCGTTGAACTGCTGGCCGGCGTGCCGAGCATCATTTACGGCATGTGGGGCTTGTTCGTGTTTGCTCCGCTGTTCGCCGATTACATCCAGCCGGCCCTGGCTTCCACGCTGGGCAATGTTCCCGTGATCGGTCAATTGTTCAAGGGGCCGATGATGGGCATAGGCATACTGGCAGCCGGCATTATCCTCGCCGTCATGATCATTCCCTTCATTGCCTCGGTGATGCGCGATGTGTTTGAAATCGTGCCGCCGGTATTGAAGGAATCTGCCTACGCGCTCGGTTGCACCAAGTGGGAAGTGGTACGCAAGGTCGTCCTGCCTTATACCCGCATCGGCGTGGTCGGCGGCGTCATGCTGGGCCTGGGACGGGCGCTCGGCGAGACGATGGCGATTACCTTTGTGATCGGCAATGCGCACAAACTGTCATGGTCGCTGTTCGCGGCGGGTAACAGTATTGCATCGACGCTGGCGAATGAATTTGCCGAAGCGGAATCGGTGCTGCACGTGTCCTCGCTGTTTGCGCTTGGTTTGATCCTGTTCGTGATTACCTTTATCGTGCTGTCGGCTGCCAAGTTGATGTTGATGGGCATGTCCCGCAAGGAAGGTGCCAAATGAAGAACGAAGCTTTTAAAGAACCGATGAATCCGGTCTACCGCAAACGCCTGTTGATACACCGTGTCGGCATTGCCTTGTCCTTCCTGGCGATGGTGCTGGGCCTGTTCTTCCTGATGTGGATTTTGTTCACGCTGCTGATCAAGGGTGTGGGGGCCATCAATCTGGCGATCTTTACGCAAACTACGCCGGCGCCGGGTAGCGATGGCGGCGGCTTGATGAATGCGATTGTCGGCAGTCTGCTGATGGTAGGCGCGGCCGTTTTCATCAGCACGCCAATCGGGATTCTGGCCGGCATCTATCTTGCCGAATATGGCGAAGTCAGCTGGTTTGCCAAAGTGACGCGCTTTGTTACCGACATCATGCTGTCGGCGCCATCTATCGTGATCGGTTTGTTCATCTATGCAATCTACGTGGCGAACGTCAAGCATTTCTCCGGCTGGGCCGGCAGCTTTGCGATCTCGCTGATTGCCATTCCGGTCGTCGTGCGTACCACCGACAATATGCTGAACCTGGTACCGACCAGCCTGCGCGAAGCTGCTTTTGCACTCGGTGCACCGCGCTGGCGGGTTGCTACCTTCGTGCGTTTGCGTGCAGTCAAGGCGGGGGTGATTACCGGTGTGCTGCTGGCAGTGGCGCGCATCTCGGGCGAAACCGCACCGCTCTTGTTTACTGCATTGAACAACCAGTTCTACAGCGCCAACATGAATGCGCCTATGGCGAATCTGCCGGTGGTGATTTACCAGTTTGCGATGAGCCCTTACGATAACTGGCGTTCACTGGCATGGGGTGGCGCCTTGCTGATTACCTTCAGCGTACTGGCCCTCAACATCCTGTCGCGCTCGCTGTTCAATCAAAAAATAAATAACTGATTTTTTCAGACCAACACTATGACTACTCAAACGTCTGTGGACATGACAAAAAAGACTCTCGAAATTGCCAACCTGAATTTTTTCTACGGAAATTTCCAGGGCTTGAAGAATATCAATCTGGATATTCACGACAAGAAGGTAACCGCTTTCATCGGCCCCTCCGGCTGCGGTAAATCGACGCTGCTGCGCACCTTCAACCGCATGTACGACTTGTATCCGGGGCAACGTGCGGAAGGCAAGATCATTTATCACGGCAAGAATATTCTCGAGCCGGGCCAGGACGTCAACATGCTGCGCGCCAAGGTCGGCATGGTGTTCCAGAAGCCGACGCCGTTCCCGATGTCGGTCTACGACAATATCGCCTTCGGCGTGCGCCTGTATGAAAACCTGCCGAAAGGCGAAATGGATGAACGCGTCGAATGGGCGCTGAACAAGGCGGCACTGTGGACAGAGGTCAAGGACAAGCTGAACAAGAGCGGCCTCAGCCTGTCCGGCGGCCAGCAGCAGCGTCTGTGCATCGCACGCGGCGTGGCGGTCAAGCCGGATGTGCTGTTGCTGGATGAGCCGACCTCGGCGCTGGATCCGATCTCGACTGCAAAAATCGAGGAACTGATCAGCGAGCTGAAGGGTGATTACACGATCGCCATCGTCACGCACAATATGCAGCAGGCAGCGCGCTGTTCCGATTACACCGCTTACATGTATCTGGGTGAACTGGTTGAATTCGGCGAAACCGATCAGATATTCATGAATCCAAACAAGAAAGATACGCAGGACTACATTACCGGTCGCTTCGGCTGATTCGGCAAAAAAACAATATTGCGCAGGCAGGAGACAAAAACCTGCGCGCGACGATCAAACAGAATTTATCTAGGAGAATCCTGATGTCCGGCGAACACTCTTCCAAGCAGTACGATATGGATCTGGAGACCATCCGTTCCAAGGTCCTGCTGATGGGCGGCCTTGTTGAAAACCAGTTTAAAGACGCGGTAGCGAGCTTCAAGAGCGGCAATGTCACGCTGGCCGAGCAGGTCATCCAGGTGGATCAGGACGTCAACCGGCTGGAAGTGTCGCTGGACGATGCCTGCAGCCATCTGATTGTCAAACGCCAGCCGGCGGCAAACGATCTGCGTACCGTGATGGCCACCATCAAGGTCATCACCGATCTGGAACGCATAGGCGATGAATCGACCAAGATCGCACGGTCGGCCAAGAGCATCAGCGAACGCGGCGTGACGACCATCAATCATTACGAAACCATACGCGTGATGGCTGCCAGTGCCGGCAATATGCTGCATGATGCACTGGATGCGTTTGCGCGCCTCGATGGCAAGCAGGCCATTCAGCTGATTGCGCAGGATGAGGTAGTCAACCATGAATTCCGCTCCATCATGCGCAATCTGATCACTTTCATGATGGAAGATCCCCGTACCATTTCCGGCGCGCTGGATACATTGTGGGTTGCCAAGGCCATCGAACGCATCGGCGATCATGCAAAGAATATCGCCGAATACGTGATCTACATCGTTGAAGGCAAGGACATTCGCCATACCGACTACGCTGCATCGCAATTGGAAGATCGTACGACCAACTAAAACTATGGCTGCTGAAAAACCCACGATACTGATTGTTGAAGATGAACCGCCGATTATTGAACTGGTGACGTTCACATTGAAGGGCGCCGGCTGGAACGTCGCCGCCGTGCAAACTGCCGGCGAAGCCTGGGATTTCATCCAGCAGCGTCTGCCGCAACTGATCCTGCTTGACTGGATGTTGCCGGATCAAAGCGGCTTGCGCCTGCTGTCGCGTATTCGTGCGGACAGGCAGTTCAATGAATTGCCTATCATCATGCTGACCGCGAAAAGCATGGAAGAAGACAAGATCGCCGGCCTGGATAACGGTGCCGATGATTACGTTACCAAGCCGTTTTCACCACGCGAACTGACAGCGCGCATCAATGCGCTGCTGCGCCGCAAGACGCCCGAGCATGCGCAAACCCTGATGACGGCCGGGAATATCAGTCTCGATCCAGTCAGTTGCAGCGTCAGCATGAATGATGAAAAAATCGATATCGGCCATGCCGAATTCAAGTTGCTGAAATTTCTTCTGGCGCATCCCGATCGCGTTTTCTCGCGCAGTCAGCTGCTCGACAAGGTGTGGGGCGATCATGTGGTGATCGAAGAGCGCACGGTCGATGTTCATGTGCTGCGCTTGCGCAAGGCATTGAAGGATGCAGAACATTTGATCAAAACGGTGCGTAGTGTAGGCTATATGCTCTCAGAAAAATAAGGCAGAGCCAGCCGTCTATGAATCCTCAACTGCTGTTCTGGATACCCGCAGCCCTGCGACTATCCTTTATTCTCATTGCCTCCGGCCTGACCTGGTATTTTTTCGGCCCGATTATCGGCCTGGCGGTGGCGATCATCTGTCTGATTGTGCTGATCGTTGTCCAGCTCAATTACCTTTATCTGCTAAGCGGCTGGCTGGACCATCCGGATAGTGAAAAGCTGCCCGACGGCTGGGGTGCATGGACAGATATTTTCTCGCGCCTGTATCGCTTGCGGCGTGACGATGAACGTAATCGTACCGAGCTGACCGAATGGCTGGCGCGCTTCCGGCAGGCGATGAGCCTGCTGCCCGACGGTGTGGTCATCATGGATGACGTATTGTTCCTTGAATGGTGCAATCCGGCAGCGGAACGGCATCTGGGCCTGAACAACGGTCGCGATAAGGGCATGCGCGTCACCAACCTGATTCGCAGTCCGGACTTCATCGACTACATCATCCTCGGTCGCTATGAACAGCCGCTCACGCTCAGTCTGAAAGATCGCAAGCTGATCGTGCAGATCATTCCGTTTGAAAATCGCCGCCAGATTCTGGTCACGCACGATGCAACCGAATCCGAACGTATCGAAATGATGCGCCGCGACTTTATCGCCAACGCCTCGCACGAGCTGCGTACACCGTTGACCGTCATCAACGGCTTCCTGGAAATCGCCCAGGCCCAGCCCGATCTAGATCAGACCATACGCATGTCGCATCTGAAGCTGATGATAGAGCAGGGCGAACGCATGCAAAATCTGGTGGAGGATATGCTGACTTTGACCAGGCTGGAATCGATCGACTATCCGCTGCGTCCGGAACACGTCAACATCCACAATCTGCTGGAGCAAATCAGGCAGGAAGCCGAAGCCTTGTCCGGCGGACGCCATGTCATTTCCCTGACGATAGACGGCCCCGATATTGAAGGCAGCACCGACGAACTGCGCAGCGCCTTCAGCAATCTGGTTTCCAATGCCGTACGGTATACGCCGGTACACGGCCGTATCGATATCAAATGGCAAAACTCTGCAGCCGGGCCGCAGTTCTCGGTAAAAGACAACGGTATAGGGATGCGTCCCGAGCATCTTGTGCGTTTGACCGAGCGGTTTTACCGTGTGGATAAAAGCCGTTCACGGGAAACCCAGGGCACCGGTCTGGGTCTGGCAATCGTCAAGCATGTGCTGCTGAGGCATGGGGCCGTGCTGGCAATTGAGTCGCAGCCGGATGTCGGCAGTACTTTCAGCGTGCAATTCAAAACAGTCAATTTGCCGGCATAGTCTTGCTGTACAGGATATTTACCAGATATCCGGACATGTTTGGTATTTGATCCCGATCGATCGATGTTTTTCCTAACTGCAAGCCCTTGCGATCATACCCGCCTCATTTCTTCGCCAACTGGTGAGTTTCTGGCGGGTATATTGACCTGCGGCAATCCTGAATCTGCCTGAAAAAACGCATAGGTACTCGATACAATCGCGCCGTATTCTCGGGCGCTCGTCTGTGCGCCTGCCTATATTGAAATTGCAAGCATGTTGTCTATACTCATCTTGTCTGGTGTGCGCTCGCATTACGGGTGTCGGCAATTGTGTGGCAGGTATTTTCTGCCGCAAGGCAACACGCGTAGGCACCGCAGCTTGATATCGGAGTCGATGTAACAAGGCCGTCCTGCTACGCAATTTCGGCGGCTCCATTGGTGAGCAAGGGAATCGGCATGGTTATCTCCATCGTTCTCGTCGTGCTTGTGGTCGGTTCGGTGCTGTTTCATTTTCTCAGCCCGTGGCGGCTGACACCGCTGGCTTCCAATTGGCAACAGATGGACGATACGCTGGCGATTACTTTTGTGATCACCGGCGTTTTCTTTATTGCCATCAATTTTTTCCTGGTCTATATGCTGCTGCGCTTTCGCCATCGCGAAGGCAGTCGGGCTGCCTATGCGCCGGATAATAAAAAGCTGGAACGCTGGTTGATAGGCGGCACTACGCTGGCAATCATGGCGTTGCTGGCCCCCGGTTTATTTGTTTATGCTGCCTATATCAAGCCGCCACCGGATGCGCTGCATCTGGAAGTTCTGGGCCAGCAATGGCAGTGGCGTTTTCGTTTCCCCGACCAGAATGGCAAGCTGGGCTTGAGCGATGCGCGCCTGGTGAGCGCAGCCAATCCCTTCGGCCTGGATCCTAAAGACCCGAACGGGCAAAACAATATCCTGATCAATAGCAATGAAGTGCATCTGCCGCTCAACAAGCCGGTGAAGATGCTCTTGCGTTCACAAGATGTATTGCACGATTTCTATGTGCCGCAGTTTCGCGCACGCATGAATATGGTGCCGGGCATGGTGACCAGTTTCTGGTTTACGCCGACCAAAGCGGGGCGTTATGAAATTCTCTGCGCGCAATTGTGCGGCGTCGGTCATTACACAATGCGCGGCGTGGTGGTAGTCGAGGATGAGGCAGCGTTTCAAAAATGGTTGCAAGGGCAACCGACTTTTGCAATGACGATGGCTGCACCTGCCGTTGTTGCCGGCGCACACGATCAGAGTGCACCCGATGCCAAACTGGAGACAGGTAAACAGCTGGCGCAATCCAAAGGTTGCGTAGCTTGCCATTCGCTGGATGGCAGCAGCGGGGTTGGCCCAAGCTGGAAAAACCTGTTCGGCCACACGACAAGCCTGAGCGATGGCAGTAGCGTGCTGGTCGATGAAGCGTACCTGAAGAAATCCATCATCGATCCGCAGGCGCAGGTCGTCAAAGGTTTTGCTCCCATCATGCCGAAGCTGGAGATGTCGGATGCGGAACTTGCTGCGTTGATTGTCTATATTGAATCCCTGGGTGCTGCCGGAAAAAGCGCGCCGCCAAAGATCGAGAAAAATTCGTCGCAAGGTGCACAACAAAGTTCGCAGTACACGAGGCAGCAATAAGCAAAGAGGAGATCTCATGTCTTATTCCGAGCACGATACGCAGGACCATGCCCCCCAGGGTTTCTGGACCAAATATGTATGGAGCCAGGATCACAAGGTGATTGCGATTCAATATGCCAGCGTCGCCATCGCGGTGGGGCTGGTCGGCGTGGCGCTGTCGAACCTGATGCGTTTGCAGCTGGGTTTCCCCGGCCGCTTCGCCTTCATCGATGCGGCGCACTACTACCAGTTCATGACCATGCACGGCATGATCATGGTGATCTATCTGCTCACGGCATTATTCCTCGGCGGCTTTGGCAATTACCTGATTCCGCTGATGGTGGGGGCGCGGGACATGGTTTTTCCCTATCTGAATATGTTGAGTTTTTGGGTGTACCTGCTGTCTGTGCTGGTATTGATGGCCAGTTTCTTCGTGGTGGGTGGTCCTACCGGTGCCGGCTGGACGCTGTATCCGCCGCAAGCGATTTTGCAGGGCACGCCCGGGCATGACTGGGGCATCATTCTGATGCTGGTATCGCTGCTGATTTTTATCGTGGCGGCGACCATGGGCGGCTTGAATTATGTGACGACTGTCTTGCAGGCGCGCACAGAAGGCATGACGCTGCTGCGCATGCCGCTGACCGTATGGGGTATTTTCGTTGCCACGATACTTGCCTTGCTGGCTTTTCCCGCGCTGTTTGTCAGCGGCATCATGATGTTGCTCGACAAAACGCTAGGCACGAGTTTCTTCATGCCGGCGATCGTCTCGATGGGACAGGTGACGCAATACACCGGCGGCAGCCCGCTGCTGTTCCAGCACTTGTTCTGGTTCTTCGGCCATCCCGAGGTGTACATCGTGGCGTTGCCTGCGTTCGGCATCGTGTCCGATCTGATCAGCGTGCATGCGCGTAAAAGCATCTTCGGTTACCGGATGATGGTGTGGGCGATACTTGCGATCGGTGTGTTGTCGGTAGTGGTGTGGGCGCACCACATGTTCGTCAGCGGGATGAATCCCTACTTCGGCTTTTTCTTCGCAACGACTACGCTGATCATTGCGGTGCCGACCGCGATCAAGGTGTACAACTGGTTGCTTACCTTGTGGCGTGGCGATATACATTTGTCTGTGCCCATGCTGTTTGCGCTGGCGTTCATCAGCACCTTTTTGATCGGTGGCTTGACCGGACTGTTTCTGGGTAATGTCAGCGTCGATATTCCCTTGTCGAATACCTACTTTGTGGTGGCGCACTTCCATATGGTGATGGGCGTGGCACCGATATTGGTCGTCTTCGGCGGCATCTATCACTGGTATCCGAAAGTGACCGGACGCATGCTGAACGACACGCTGGGCAAGCTGCATTTCTGGATCACCTTCGTCGGCACCTATGCGATCTTCTTCCCCATGCATTATCTCGGCATGCTTGGCATGCCGCGCCGCTATTACAACTTCGATGGCTATCAATTCATCCCGCAGTCGGCGCATACGCTCAATACATTTATCACCAT
>NZ_JBEBPO010000045.1:0-18945 GCF_040395855.1 Herminiimonas fonticola
AAATCGACGCTGGGCCGCATGGCGGTCGGCTTGCATACGCTGTCGTCCGGCACGCGTTGGTGGAAAGGCATCGACCTCGCAGCAACGAGCGCGGCAGAAAGGCGACAGCAGCAACTCGGCATGCAAATGATTTTTCAGGATCCGTATGCATCGCTGAATCCGCGCATGCGGATACAGGATGTGATCGGTGAAGCGCCGGTGGCGCACAGCATGATTCCCGCTTCCGAGCAAACCGACTATGTCGCCCGGCTGTTGCAAACGGTAGGACTCGATCCGGCACTGGCACGTCGTTTCCCGCATCAGTTTTCCGGCGGCCAGCGTGCGCGTATCGGCATTGCACGCGCGCTGGCGGTCAAGCCGGAACTGCTGGTTTGCGATGAGGCGGTGGCGGCACTTGATGTGTCGATACAGGCGCAGGTGCTGAATCTGTTCATCAAGCTGCGCGATGAACTGAACCTGACCTATCTGTTCATCAGTCACGATCTCGGCGTGGTGCGCCATGTATCGGATCGTGTACTCATCATGTATCTGGGGCGCATCGTTGAGTCGTCGCCGACGGCAGAATTATTTGCGCGGCCGAATCATCCGTATACCGTTGCCTTGCTGGCGTCGGCACCGAAGCTGGAAGTGAAGAAGATAGACTTCTATGCGGTCAAGGGCGAGATTCCATCGCCGCTGCATCCGCCAACCGGCTGCCATTTCCATCCGCGTTGTCCGCATGCGATGCCGCGTTGCAGCGTCGAGCAACCGTTGCTGAAGGAAGTCGCACCGCAGCATTTTTCCGCCTGCCATCTGAACGATGCAGTGTAGAGATTGAGCTAGAGAGTCGTTGCGTCTTTATTGAACTCTTTGTGGAGCTCTTTGTTTATATAACGACGCATCAGCATTTCCAGCGGCCCTTGCGCATGTCGCGCCAGCCACCAGCGGCTGAATGCCAGTTGCAGCAGCATGATGGCAAACGCGATACCCAGCCATCCAGCAGGCGGCCATGTTGCGCCCAGGCCTAAACCAAAACCTTGTATCAATATCGCGCATAGCAGTGATTGCATCAGATACAGCGTCAAGGCCATCTTGCCGACCGGCGCGAAGCAGTATTCCAGCCAGCGCCCGACATTTTGACCGGCCAGCATGACCGTCGCCACATAGGCTGCCGCCAGGCAGGAGCCGCCTATCGGCAGCCATGCGTAAAGCAGAAAAGCGTAAGCCGAAGGATGCAGCGGATCGATGGCTTCCGCCAGCACCATCGTGGCCCATGCCAGATTGAAGGGAATGCCGATCGCAAAACCTGTCCATTGCACCCGCCGCCAAAAGATCCGGTGCCGCCACGGTTGCGTCAGCCAGCCGCGCCGTACCGCCATCGCGCCGAGCAAAAACAGCACGGCAATATGCGGCAGGATGAACAGCGATTGCGTGGTCACCGACAGGTAATCGCCTATGCGCTGGATGGCGATGGTGAACAGATTGCCTTGCGTATAAATGAGACGCCCGGCTTCGACGGCAGCCACGGTATTTTTCGCCTGCTCATACAGACCGCCGGCCTTGATCATTTGCACGCTCAAGATGAAATTCGTCAGCAGCAGCACGATAAAGACGATGCTCCAGACGCGCAGATTGCTGCGTACTTTGTGCAGACGCGCACCGGCCAGGCCCGAGAGTACCCAGAAGCCGGCGATCGCATACACAGTGAGGATGTCGCCGAACCAGATCAGCGTGCCATGCACGATGCCGCAGGCGAGCAGCCATTTCAGACGGCGCCGGTACAGGCGTTCGGCGTCGCTCCAGCGGCCCAGCCTGCGTTTGAGCGAGCGCGTCAGCAGCACGAAGCCGGCGCCGAACAGAAAGGCGAATATCGGATAAAACTTTTGCTCGGCGAAGAAGGCGACAAAGGCGACTGACAGTACATCGAAGATAGAAGCAGTAACCGGCAGCACGCCGTAGCGCAAACTCTCGAAGCCCCAGATAAATGACCATACGTTCACCAGCAGGATGCCGAACACGGCAATGCCGCGCAGTGCATCAATGCGGTCTGAACGTGTAGCTTGCGGCGGATTTTGCATGTCGCTCATCGTTACCTGTATGAATGTTGCGCTGGCGATCTGCTTGCCAAAAAATAAAAACGGACCGCATCACTGTGCGGCCTGTTTCGCGGGACGGCGATTTTATTCCGCGCTGGAGAGTGCGGGTGAGCTTTCTGCAGCGATGCGGGCCAGGCGCCTTTGCGAAAAGACCCAGGTAAATTCAGCGCCCAGAAGAAAAATCTGCGCCGAATAATAAATCCAGGCCAATAGAATGACCAGTGAACCGGCAGCGCCGAAACCGGATGCCATATTGGTTTTGCCCAGATACAGGCCGATCAGGAATTTCCCCAGCGTGAACAGCAAGGCAGTCACCACCGCGCCGACCCAGACGTCGCGCCACGGTATGGTTGCGCGCGGCATGAATTTGTAAATCAGTGCGAACAAGGCGGTCACGACGCCAAACGATACGGCGAGATTCAGCACCTGCAGCACGATGTTCCAGGTGCCCAATACATCGCCCCACCATTTGCCGAGCGCGGCCAGTGCGGCGCTCAGGATCAGCGATACCAGCAGCATGAAGCCCAGCCCCATCACCATGCCAAAGGACAGCAGGCGCTTGCGCAGCATTTTCCAGAGGCCGCTCTTGGTTTCAGGCGGCACTTTCCAGATCCGGTCCAGTGCGCTTTGCAATTCGCCAAATACCGCAGTCGCTCCTATCATCAGCGTCAGGATGCCGAGCGTGGCGGCGATGATGCCCTGGCCCGGCTTGCTGACGGATTTCAGCAAGCCTTCCACTGCAGCAGCGCCGGTATCGCCCACCATGTCGCGCAATTGCAGGATGATTTCGCCCTGCGCCGTGGTTTGTCCAAAGAAGAAACCGGCAATTGCAATCACGATGATCAGCATCGGCGCCAGAGAAAAAATCGTGTAGTAGGCCAGCGCGGCGCCCATGCTGGGTGCAAAATCATTGACCCATGCCTGCACGGCTTCCCTGGTCAGCGACCAGGCCTGCTGTAGATAGTTTTCTTTCATTGCGATTTGCTTTCTGCCCGATGGACGGCGGCGCGGATTATGCGGCATCTGTGCAGATTGTACCGATAGTGCGCGCGCTTTCAATGATTGCCGCTGCGATGAAGGGCGATGCTATGCTGACGGCACGTTTGCGTTTTATGCAGAATCCCCATGTCGCGTCGCCATCATCACCATGTCTACGTCGTCGAGCTGTCGCCCGATGTACTGTACGAACCGCGTTTCAGAAAATCCAATCCCGATTACATTCGCGGTAAGCCGTGCGTGTACGTCGGCATGACAGGGCTTGATCCGGATCTGCGTTTCGACAAGCACAAGGCAGGTATCCAGAGCAATAAATACGTACAGCAATTCGGTCTGCGCCTGCTGCCGGAACTGTATGCAATGTACAACCCGATGCCGTATCAGGCTGCGTGCGAGATGGAAGTGGAGCTCGGCATAGGCTTGCGCGAAGCCGGATATGGCGTGTGGCAGGCCTGAGTGCACATTGCACCGATGCGGTTGTATGAATATTCGAGGCCATGATAGTTCACCGGCAGATCAAAAAATAAGCCTCTCTTTTTTGTAGCGATAGCGCTCCATGCAGCGCCTGGCATTCGATGGCACGCAATGTGCATTCAGGAAATCTCGCTGGAATATGCGGAAGCGTGCTCAATAGCGGAACTTTATTGACAGCATGCAATCCCATTGGCTAGACAGGCGCATCCAATAGAAACAGACGTTTCGCGTCGGGATGACGCTATTCCCCGAAAAATCATTCTCGTTCCGGATGGCATTGTGACGCCGGTCATCTCAGCAACCGTTTTCGTTTCTCAGGCGAAGCCGGTTCGGTATTTGTAGTTGCCAGGTTTGTATAGGTTGGAAAATATGTTGCAGAATTTCTTTATGTTCACGCGGGTGCAGTCAGGTATTTTGTTGCTGGCCCTTTCTTTTATTCCCTGTGTACCTGCGCTGGCCTTCGACTTCAACGATGTCGCAAAGAAGGCGAGGCAACTTGCGGCAACGTCCTACAAGGAACCGCAAAAGAATATTTCCAAAGGTCTGGAGAATCTGGACTACGATCAATATCGCGACATCCGTTATAAACGCGACAGCGCTTACTGGCGTAGCGCCAAATTGCCGTTCGAGCTGACTTTCTTCCATCAGGGACGGCAATTTGACAGCGCAGTCAGGATCAATGAAATTGCCGGCAATCGCGCGCGACCGATTCCTTTTGATGCGCGTGCTTTCGATTACGGCGCCAACAAATTAAGCGCGCAGGATTTGAAGCACGCGGGGTTTTCCGGTTTCCGCGTGCACTACGCGCTCAACAAACCGAACTACAAGGATGAGCTGGTGGTCTTTCTCGGCGCCAGTTATCTGCGTGCAGTGGGCAAGGAGCAGATCTACGGATTATCTGCGCGCGGACTGGCGGTGGATACGGCGTTGAACTCGGGCGAGGAATTCCCGCGCTTTGTGGAATTCTGGATCGCACGGCCTGCGGCCAACAGCAAGGAGTTGACGATCTATGCCTTGCTGGATTCCCGTCGCGTCTCCGGCGCCTATCGTTTTATCGTGAAGCCCGGCGAGCAAACGATTACCGAAGTCAAATCGCAGTTGTACCTGCGCGAGAACGTCAGCAAGCTCGGCATCGCACCCTTGACCAGCATGTATTTCTTCGGTGAAAACCAGCGCGCCGCAGTGGAAGACTATCGTCCCGAGGTGCACGATTCGGACGGCTTGTCGATTCAATCCGGCACCGGCGAATGGATATGGCGGCCGCTGGTCAATCCCAAGCGTTTGCTGGTGACTTCTTATGCCTTGAGCAATCCGAGCGGTTTCGGTTTGATGCAGCGCGATGAAAAACAGGCCAACTATGAAGATCTTGAAGCGCGTTACGAAGCGCGGCCCAGCGCCTGGGTGGAGCCGGTGGGGAAATGGGGTGCCGGCCGCGTGGAGCTGGTGCAGATACCGACGCCCAACGAATTCAATGACAACATCGTTTCCTACTGGGTACCGGATCAGTTGCCCAAACCGGGCGTGCCTATCAACTTCGACTATCGATTGTCGTGGCACAAGGGCATGCAAAAAGTGCCGCCCTTGTCATGGGTCACGCAGACCAGGCGCGGACATGGTTATCTGCGCAAGCCGGATGACAGCATTGCCCTGTTCGTCGATTTTGAAGGACCCATATTCAAGAAGTTGCCGAAGGATGCAAAAATCGGCGTGCGGGTCTCGGCCGACGGCAACGGTGAAATTCTGGAGTCGCATGTAGTGCAGAATCCGGCCACCGGCGGCTGGCGTGCAGCGTTGCGGATCAGGCGCGTGGATGACAAGAAGCCGGTTGAATTGCGCGGCTTCCTGCAAACCGTCAACACAACTCTATCGGAAACGTGGAGTTACATCCTGCCGGCGGATTGATGGACGCGCCGCTTATTCCACTGCCGTGTCGGCATTATCTGGATCGCCTGTCGCTGCCGCCGGCGGTACGTGACGGCATGGAAGCGCAACTGGCAGAGACGCCTACCTTGTCTACGCGTGACGCGATGACGCGGCTGCATCATATTCTGGCGCAGAAAAATGCCGATGCCGACAATCCGGCTTATGGTTCGGTCGCGGCACGTGCGCAACTGGCGCTTGGGCAGGCAGCAGTGTGGTGCGGACGTGACGACGTGCCTGGCGAAAATTCGGCCGAGAGAAAAGACCCTGCGCAATTACGCGTGGCGCCACCCATCAATCGCGCATCCATGGTGCCGCATCCGTGGGGCGCACTGAATCCCGTCACGCGCTGGTTCCAGGCGCTGTTCGGACGTGCGCAAGCCGGGGATGCCGGCGGGCAGCCGGCGGAAGACAATGCCGCACGCGGCGGCATGCGGCGGCTGGTGCTGCTGTTGCTGATGCTGGGGCAAACCGCACTTGCCACTTATTACATGAGTCGCGTGCTGCCCTATCAGGGCAAGGAATGGCTGGAGATCGCGATGCTGGCGCTGTTCGCCCTGCTGTTCTGCTGGGTCTCGGCCGGCTTCTGGACGGCGATGACCGGCTTCATCCTGCTGGCGCGCGGCAAGGATCCGTATCTGATTTCAAAAACTGCCGTCGCCGACGGTGCGATCGCAGCCGATGCCAGAACCGCCATTGTGATGCCCATCTGTAATGAAGATGTGGCGCGCGTGTTCGCCGGTTTGCGTGCGACCTACGAATCGGTGCAGAAGACCGGCCAGCTGGATCGTTTTGATTTTTTCATTTTGAGCGATAGCGGCAATAGCAATACCTGTGCGGCGGAAGTGGCGGCGTGGGCGGCACTCTGCAAGGCAGTGGATGGCTTCGGGCGCATCTTCTATCGGCGCCGGCAGCGTCGCGTACGGCGCAAGAGCGGCAATATCGATGATTTTTGCCGCCGCTGGGGCAACAACTATCGTTACATGATCGTGCTGGATGCGGATAGCGTGATGAGCGGTGCCTGCCTGAGCAAGCTGGTGCAATCGATGGAAGCCAATCCGGATGCCGGCATCATCCAGACCGCGCCGCGCGCGGCCGGCCGCGATACGCTGTATGCGCGCATCCAGCAGTTTTCCACCCGCGTGTATGGGCCCTTGTTTACCGCCGGCCTGCATTACTGGCAGCTCGGCGAATCGCATTATTGGGGACATAACGCGATCATTCGTCTCCAGCCCTTCATCGAACATTGCGCACTTGCGCTGCTGCCGGGCAAGGGGCCGTTCGCCGGCGAAATTCTTTCTCACGATTTCATCGAAGCTGCGCTGATGCGGCGCGCCGGCTGGAAAGTCTGGATCGCCTACGATCTGGATGGCAGTTATGAAGAAATGCCGCCGAATCTGCTGGATGAGTTGAAGCGCGACCGCCGCTGGTGTCAGGGCAATCTGATGAACTTCCGCCTGTTCCTGTCGCGCGGCATGCACGCGGTGCATCGCGCCGTATTCGTAACCGGCGTGATGGCCTACCTGTCGGCGCCGCTGTGGTTTCTGTTCCTGATATTGTCCACCGGGTTGCTGGCGCAACACACGCTGACCGAGCCGACCTATTTCACCGAACCGTGGCAGCTGTTTCCGAACTGGCCGCAATGGCATCCGGAAAAAGCATTGGCGCTCTTCAGTGCCACTGCCACGCTGCTGTTCCTGCCGAAAATACTGAGCGCCGTTTTGATTTGCCTCCAGGGTGCACAGCAATTCGGTGGCCGCATGCGCTTGCTGTTCAGCGTTCTGATCGAAATGTTTTTCTCGATGCTGCTGGCGCCGGTACGCATGCTGTTCCATACCCACTTCGTGATTGCCGCTTTCATGGGCTGGGCCTTGCGCTGGAAATCGCCGCCGCGCGAAGATGCGGAAACCAGTCCCGGCGAAGCATTTCGCCATCACGGTTTGCATACCTTGCTGGGTCTGGCCTGGGGCGGGGCGGTGTTCTGGCTGAATCCGACTTTCCTGCCGTGGCTGCTGCCTATCGTCGGCTCGCTGGCAGTGGCCATTCCGATTTCGATTTATTCCAGCAAGGTGGTTAACGGTTTGCGTTTTCGCAAGAAAAAACTGTTCCTGATTCCGGAGGAAGCAGAACCGCCGGTAGAACTATTGGCGACGGTTGCGCATGTGAAAGCCACGCCACCACCACCCGATTTCATTGCTGCGGTAGTCGAGCCGCATTTCAATGCGGTTGTCTGCGCAAGTGGCAAGTTGCATCTGCGACGTTCGCCTGCGGCACAGAAAATCAGCGCAGAGTCGGTGCAGACTGCCTTGTTGAGCGGGCCTTCTGCATTGGCTGATGCGCAAAAAAATATTCTGCTGAGCGATCCGCTCCATATGTCGCAACTGCATCTGGCTGTGTGGACTTCGCGGCACGCGCATGCGGATTGGCTGGAGCGTATCCGTATTCAAATAAATGACAGCAAGGACAAGGTCTTGCGTCACGCAGCGTAATGCGCGCGTGAAATTTTTGAGTCAGAAGCCTGCGCTTAGCATCTGGAAACTGAAGATGAGCATGCCAATCAGCGAAATGAAGAGCAGCGCAACGGGTATCAGCAGCAGCACGAATGCCAGAGTCTGAATCACCACTTGCCTGAGAGTTGATTCCTTGCCGCCGAAACGATCTGCGAGTTTTTCTGTAATCCAGAGTACGAGTGGTTGGGTCAGACTGCCAATAAAGCCGCCTATGGTTTCTAGTGACATCGATTTCCTTGGGTAGATGTGTTCGTCGCAGTGTAATGAATTTTAAGTGCGCTTCTTAAAACGATAAATTTTGCCGGCTTTCAAAGTGACGCAATTGCCGCGAAATCGGATCGGTAAAAGAAATGGTCTTCGCCAGCAATTTCAAAGGCTGGCTGTAATCCTGTTCTGCACCTTCATCCGGATACAGCTTCGGGTAAATGCGGTCGTTCACGATAGGTATGCCAAGCGCCGCCATGTGTGCGCGCAACTGATGCTTCTGGCCGCTGACCGGCTCCAGCTTGTAACGTGCCAAGGCACCTTCTACTTCCATCAGATCTATCCTGGTTTCCGCATTCGGCTCGCCCGCGACCTCTTCCATTTTCATGAACGCGGCGCCTTCAATCAGGCGGCTGCGATAAGTAGTCGGTAAAGCCAGATCGGCGCGATACGGTGCGATGGCTTCGTATTCCTTGCTGACGCTGCGTTCGCGAAACAGGGTTTGGTACAGATTGCGCGTGTGCGGCTGTATCGTGAACAACACCAGCCCGGCGGTTTCACGGTCTATCCGGTGCATGGGCGCCAGCGTATCTATGCCGAGTGAATTTTTCAGTCGTACCAGCAGGGTTTCCTGCAGATAGCGGCCGGCCGGCGTCACCGGCAGGAAATGCGGCTTGTCGACGGCGATCAGATAATCGTCCTGATACAACACCACTTCATCGAAGGGAATGCGTGGTTCGGCCGGCAGGCTGCGGTAGTAGTAAATCTTGCTGTGCGGCCGGTAAGGGCTGGTGACGCTTAATACGGTGCCGTGTGCATCCAGCACATCGCCGCGCTGCATGCGCACCACCCATTCGCTGTGAGAAATGGCCGGGAATTGTTCGGTCAGAAAATCGATGATGCGCGTCCACTGTCCGGGCGGCAAGGCCACGCTGCTGGGGCCCACGCCATTCCTGCTGGCTGGTTTGGCAACGTGATTCACCTGTTCACTCGCCGTCTTCGTCCAGGCGTTTGGCACGCTGCAAACGCCATTCCCATTCGGGCACGCCGCCGTACACGTCTTCCAGCGTAGTGTCGGTTTCCTGCAATTTGGTATCGAGCGCAATGCGGTTGTCGAAGACGAAGCACTCGCCTTCCCAGTCCTTTTCCGCATCCGGCATTTTCTCGAAGTAGTTAAGCACGCCGCCTTCGAGCTGATAGACAGGCACGCCCATATCCAGCATCCATGCACTGGTTTTTTCGCAGCGTATGCCGCCGGTGCAATACATGGCGACGCGCTTGCCTTCGGCTTGCCATTGCGGCACATGCTCTTCGATATATTTCGGGAAGTCGCGGAAATTATCGACGCCGGGATCGACGGCATTCCTGAATTTTCCAAGCTTGAATTCAAAGCTGTTGCGATTGTCGATGACGACCACATCGTCTTGCGCAATCAACTCGCGCCATTCCGCCGGACTCACATCGATGCCGGTTTTGCCGATGGCATCCACTCCCGAGACGCCGAGATAAACGATTTCCGATTTTCTGTGCACCTTCATGCGGGCAAAGGGCGCGGTATGACATGCGCTGCGCTTGAAGGCGATATCGGCAAATTTTCCCTGGAAAAAAGGATCGTGACGCAATGCCTGCTCGAAGGTTTCAATCGCGGCGGCCTGGCCGGCCAGCACGCCATTGATGCCTTCGTTCGCTACCAGGATGCTGCCCAGCAAATCGCGCGTGAGTTCGCGCAAATGTGCGACGACGGCATCGGCCTCGTCCAGCTGGACGAATTGGTAAAAGGCGGTATGCAGCAAGGTGTCTGCTGCGGTGGGCTCGATGTGGTTCATGAATGGAATTGTCGCAGAAGAAAAGAAGGACGTGTTTCCAGGGCCGGAAAAGCCGGGCATGCGCTTGCGTGCGAAAAATACACGTCAATTAATCCGGCCTGTGCAGTTTGTCCGCTTCCTGTTTTTGTTTTCCGGAAGAAAATATCTCCCATAAGGATATGAACAGCGCCGCAATCACCGGGCCGATCACGAAACCGTTCAAGCCCAGCAGGGCCATGCCGCCGACGGTGGAAATCAGTACGACGAAGTCCGGCAGCTGGGTATCCTTGCCGACCAGCATAGGGCGCAGGATATTGTCGACCAGGCCGATGACCAGCACGCCGAAGGCAATCAGCGTCACACCTTGCCAGACTGCACCCGTCACCAGGAAATAAATCGCCACCGGTACCCAGATCAATGCGGCACCCACTGCCGGCAACAGAGAAAGGAAGGCCATCAGTACCGCCCACAGCAAGGCGCCTTGTACACCGAGGAACCAGAAGGCAATGCCGCCGAGTGCACCTTGCACGGCGGCGACGATGATGTTGCCTTTGACCGTGGCGCGGATCGCGGTAGTCAGATTATTGAACAGCAGGCGTTTATGTTCGGTGTTCAGCGGTGCAGCCTGTTTGATGCGGGTGGCAATCTTGTCGCCGTCGCGCAGCAGGAAGAACAGGATGTACAGCATGATGGTGAAGCTGACCAGGAAGTTGAATGTGTTCTGCCCAATGCTGATGGCCTGCTTGGTGATGAACTCGCTGCCTTGTACCGCTGCGTTGGATAGTTTGGCCTGCAGGCTGCTCATGTCGGTCAGGCCGAAACGCTCCAGCTGGTTGACGACCCATGTTGGCAGGGCGGCGATGACTTTTTGGAAAAATACGCCGAAATCGAGTTGCCCCGAACGGATGTTGGCGTACAGCGCCGATGCTTCATGCACCAGAGAAATGGAGATCAGTACCAGCGGAATGATGACGAGAACCAGGCATATGCCCAGCGTTGTCAGTGCGGCCAGATTGCTGCGCTGATTCATCTTGATCAGCAGCTTGCGGTAGAAGGGTGAAAACAGAATGGCCAATACCGCAGCCCAGAATACCGCGCCATAAAACGGCAGCAGGATGCCGATGAAGGCGAGCGAGAAGATGATCAGCAAACCGAGAAAGGTCTTTTGTTGAATCTCTGGATAATTCATGGAGTGGGTGGCCGTGTGGGCGGCGCGCATGGTGAGGTCAGGCTATGCTACCCGAACTTGCACAGAAAGTGAGCGCGATGGCTCATATATGGACTGGATACAGCAGGGGGTGGCAGATAAAAATGCGGACAAAAAAAGACCGGCCTGAGCCGGTCTGAAGATTTGCAGCTGGAGGAATCGATTATTTCGATTCGACTGCAGCTGGTTTGCTCATGTGCTTGGCGCGCATAGGTTTCAATACAAACCATGCCAGCAAGGCAGCGCCTGCATTCAAACCACTTGCTACCAGGAACACTGCATACCAGCCGCCGCTGACGCTTGCCAAGACTGCCGACAGTGGAACCAGCAGGGAAGCGGTGCCTTTAGCGGTGTACAGCAAGCCGGCGTTGGCAGTTGCGTATTTGCTGCCGAAAGTATCGGCGCAGGTCGATGGGAACAGCGAGTAGATTTCGCCCCATGCAAAGAACACGATACCGGTCAGGATAACGAATGCGAATGGGTTGTGGCCGTAGTGGAACAGCGCCAGGATACCAACTGCTTCGATAGCAAACGCGATGAACATGGTTGGTTCACGACCGATTTGATCCGATACCCAGCCGAAGAATGGACGGGTCAGGCCGTTCAATACGCGGTCGATAGCCAGAGCGAATGTCAACGCCGGCAATGTGAGGCCCATCATGCTGACTTGAACGTCGAACACTTTGAAGTCACGTGCAATCGAACCCAGTTGAGCGGTTGCCATCAGGCCACCAGCTGCAACCATCACGAACATCAGGTACATCATCCAGAAAACTGGCTCGCGCAACACTTCCGATGGTTTGTAATCGCGTTTGGTTTGTTGAACGTTGGCGACTGCATCACCTTTCTTGTGCTCAGGAGCACGTGCCAGGAACAAGGCAACCAGGACCACGATGATGCCTTGGCCGATACCGAAGTACAGGAATGCATCCTGGTAGCCGCGGGTAGCGATCATGGCCGAGATAGGAATGATGGTGACAGCGGAACCGGCACCGAAGCCGGCAGCGGTCAAGCCAGCTGCCAGACCGCGACGGTCCGGGAACCATTTCAACGCGTTACCAACGCAAGTACCGTACACAGCGCCTGCGCCGATACCGCTGATGACAGCAGCAAGGTACAGCAGAGCCAGTGAATCGGCGAAGGAGTTGATGAACCAGCCGAGGCCGCACAACACACCGCCAACGATAACAACAGGACGTGGACCGAATTTATCGACGAACCAGCCTTCGATAGGTACCAACCATGTTTCGGTCAGCACGAAAATCGTGAATGCGACTTGAATTGCAGCGCGGCTCCAGCCGTGCTTGGCAGCAATCGGATCGACGAACAATGTCCAGCCGTACTGCAAGTTTGCGATCATCGCCATGGCGACGATCCCCAGGATCAATTGTGTCCAGCGGTATGACGCAGGACGGTTAATGGCTTCACTCATATTTGCCTTCTCTCAACTCTCAAGTATGAAAATGCACGTCTGACTACACGTGCCCTCGTTGCAATAAACAACGGATGATTCATGTCGATCATTTACAACCGTAACTATCTGTCAGAAAAGTTTGTAACCAATCTGAACTGTTACGCACGGTTCGTGTTTATTAAATTCAACGACGCTACTATCCGAGAATGGCGAATGAGTTGCTAGGGTTTACGTTGTAAATATAAGATATTCAGCATGTGGATATCACGTATTCGCGCCGCGATAAAAAATAAGAATTGTGGATACCACGTAAGATTTTTGTGGATAGTACGTAAGTTGTTAAGACTATGTGATTTCGTTGCGCGCACCGGTTTTTGCGTAAAACATGCGTGGAAGAAAATCGCAGTGCTGCAGCTTATGCAGGTGCAGCAGGTGGTAGTGTGTTTGTCTTGCCGGGCAGTGTGCATGCACGGCAACAGGCGGTGTGAATAAATATTTTTGTTTCAATGGAATAAATCTGTCGCATCATCGTTTACCTCGATATCAGCACATCGCTGTGTTTTTGGACGTACATGGTGAGAGTGGCGAGAATCTTCTCTTGTCGCCTTGCCGGCTTCATTTACCTTATCGAAAAGGAGTTCCAACATGAAACGCTCACTGATTCTGTTTTCTGCCATCGCCACCCTGGTTCTTTCCAGCGCCAGCTTCGCGCAGACGGCCCCTGTCAAAAAAGCCGACGGCATTCTCGTCACCAGCAGCGGCATGACCGTGTACACCTTCGACAAGGACGTTGCTGATAGCGGCAAAAGCACCTGCAACGGTCCTTGCGCAACTAACTGGCCGCCAGTTTCCGCCAAGGATGTCAAACCGGCTGCACCGTATTCAACCGTGACGCGCGACGACGGCTCGGCGCAATTGGCCTATAAAGGCAAGCCGCTGTACCTGTTTGCAGCTGACAAGAAAGCCGGCGATCGCAACGGCGATAACGTCAAGGATGTCTGGCACGTGGTCAAGGACTAAGTTCGCGTCTATGCAATTGTTGCCGCACATTCGTGGAGCACGTCATGCAGGATGAGCGCGATCGGCTGATCGCGTGCATCCCGCGCCTGCGTCGTTACGCGCGCGCACTGATAGGCGATCGCACGGGCGCCGACGATCTGGTGCAGGACACGATCGAACGCGGCTGGAAAAAGCTGTCTTCATGGCAGCGTGGCAGCGATATGCGCGCGTGGCTGTTCGGCATCATGCACAACCTGCATATCGATCAGGTTCGCCGTCCGGGCATCGTGACGGAAGTGCTGGATGACGATACGCCGGTACCGGCGAGCAGGGCGACGCAGACCGATGGCCTGGAAATGCGCGATCTGCAATCCGCCCTGGCGACTTTGCCGCCCGAGCAGCGGGAAATCCTGTTGCTGGTGGCGCTGGAAGAAATGTCTTATGAAGAGGTTGCGGCAACGCTAGGCTTGCCGCTGGGCACAGTGATGTCGCGCCTGTCGCGCGCGCGACAAAAATTGCGCGCACATATGGAAGGGCGAGCTGTCGTGTTGCCATTGAAGGTAGTCAAATGAAGGTCGTCAAATGAATCAGCTTGCGGTGACAGAAGCAGATCTGCACGCCTATGTCGATGGCGTGCTGAGTGAAGCGCGCAGCGCAGAAGTGGCTGCCTATCTGGACGCACGGCCGGAGGAGTTGGCGCGCGTGCAGGTTTATCGTGAACAGAACAAGGCATTGCGCGAGCTGTTCAACCCGGTGCTCGACGAGCCGGTGCCGTCACGCCTGGCAGCTGGCCTGCGTGATCGTTCGACGCAATTCGCACGCTATGCGGCGGGTTTGCTGATTGCAATCGTCAGTGGCGCCGGCGGCTGGATGCTGCACGGAGCCACACAAACAAGCATGCTGGCAGGAGATGCGGCAAAAAATGCGAATGGACAGCTGGTGCTTGCCGGTTTCGCACGACAGGCTGCAATTGCACACGGCGTCTACACGCCGGAAGTGCGTCATCCGGTTGAAGTCGGCGCCGATCAGGAAGACCAGCTGGTTACCTGGCTGTCCAAGCGGACCGGTGCGGATATGCATCCGCCCAAGCTGGGCATGCTGGGTTACGAATTGGTGGGCGGCCGCCTGCTGCCGGGCGAGAGCGGCAGCCCGGTGGCGCAATTCATGTATCAGGAAGCGGGCGGCCAGCGTTTGACCCTGTACGTTTCCACCGATCAGGCGCAGAACAGGGACACCGGCTTCCGCTTTGCACAGCAAGGCACGGTCAATGTGTTTTACTGGATAGATGGCAAGTTCGGTTATGCACTGTCTGGCGGCATCAACAAGGGTGAGCTGGCGCGCATTGCACATGCCGTCTACGAACAGCTGGACAGCAAGCCGCAATAAATAATGCAGCAGAACATGCAGTTTTTCTCTCATGCATGACGTCCATCTTCCTGCATCCAGCCGGAGCCGGCGCTGCCTTACTTTTTTCCAGAACTGAAATACGGCGTATTTTTGCGACAGATTCCGGCGTTTTGCACGGCCGGATGCGAAGCACATTGCCAATGAGAACAATAATTACGACAATGAAAGTCGCTGTTTTCATACGCCTGTTTCATTCTTACGGAGAGCATGTGAGCACTTGTCCCACGCAGGATATCCGTCATCTGACGATGCAGTTGAACAGTCTGCTTGAACAGGCCAGAGCCGGCAGCACGATGACGGCGATAGCCGATGGCTTGCAGGCTGCGCTGGAAACCCTGAGTGCCGTTGCCACACATGATGAATTGACGGGCGCACTGAATCGGCGCGGCCTGATGCAAAAGCTGGACGCCGAACTTGATCGCGCCAAGCGCACCGGCCATCCGTTTTCCTTTGCCGTGATTGCCATCGATCAGTTCCATGCATTGAATCGGCAATATGGCAGCGAGCAGGGCAATCGCATTCTTGAAAATCTGGCGCAGGCGGTACTTGCATTGATCCGTACGCTGGATTCGTTTGGCCGCATAGGTGACAATGAATTCGCGCTGATCCTGCCTACGACGTGGCTGGATCAAAGCGACAAGGCGATCACACGTTTGACGAAAGCAGTCGCAGACCTGAATTGGGACGACATTGCACCGGGTTTGGCAGTAACATTCTCCAGCGGCCTGACGACCAATTTCGCCGGCGATACGGCAGAACAAATGATGCGCCGCGCGAGTGAAGCGCTGGCGCTGGCGAAAGTGCAGGGGCCGGGTTCCAGTGCGCAACTGGAGGCGGCATTGCCCGATTTCGATCCGGACATGCTGTAAAAATACGGCGGCAGTGTTGCTGCCTTGATGTCATTGAGAGAGAAGGAGACGATGATGCAATACAAGGGATCGTGTCATTGCGGCCGACTGGCGTTTACAGCGGAAGGCGAAATCAAGCAGGTCGTCGAATGCAATTGCTCGTTGTGCAGCCGCAAGGGCAGCTTGCTATGGTTTGTGCCGCGGGCGAAGTTTGCTTTTGTTGCGGGCGAAAATGAAGCAAGCGTCTACAAGTTCAACAAGCAGGTGATTGCACATCACTTTTGCCCGACCTGTGGTTGCCAGCCGTTTTCCTTCGGCAAGGACCCGTCAGGAAACGAAATCGCCGCGATCAATACGCGCTGCCTGGAAAATGTAGATACTTCCACACTGCCGCATCATCACTATGACGGCAAGGATGTGTAAGGTGTCGGTTCAGGGATAGCCGACGGGTTTGCCGGGGATGTCCGGCATCGGAATGAATTCGGTTTCACCCGGTACGTCGGCAAAGCGGCGTTGCTGCCAGTCTTCCTTGGCCTGCTCCAGTCGCTCGACAGAACTCGATACGAAATTCCACGATAGATAACGCGAGCCATCCATAGGTTCGCCACCCAGCAGCATCAGCTTGGTGATGCCTGGCCCGGCGCCACGCAATGTGACGGCCGTATTTGCCTTCAGCACCAGCAGCTGGCCGGCGTTGAACATGCCATCGCGTCCCAGATCAAGCTGGCCTTCGATGACATACATCGCCTGTTCCGGATATTCGGCAGGTATGTCCAGTCTTGCACCCGCTTGCAGTTGCACATCGACGTAAAACAGATCGGACAGCGTGGCGACCGGCGATTTTTTGCCGAAGAAACTGCCGGCAATAATTTTTGCCGATGCGCCATCGCCTTCGATGATCGGTAACTGATCGGCTGCCGTGTGCTCGAAAGCGGGAGCGATCTCTTCATATTTCTTTGGCAGTGCAACCCAGCATTGCAAACCGTACAGCGATGAACCGCTGGTGCGCAATGCGGCGCCGGTGCGTTCAGAATGCACGATGCCGCTGCCGGCCGTCATCCAGTTGACGGCGCCCGGCTGGATAGTCTGCAGCGAACCGAGGCTGTCGCGATGCACGATTTCGCCATCGTACAGATAAGTAACGGTGGCGAGACCGATGTGCGGATGCGGCCGCACATCCAGTCCGCGCCCCGCCACAAATGCATGCGGCCCCATCTGGTCGAGAAAGACGAAAGGACCGACCATGCGCTTCTGTGCAGTCGGCAAGGCACGCCGTACTTCAAAGTTGTCGCCGAGGTCGCGCGTACGCGGGATGACAACGGTTTCCAGTGCGCTTTGGTCGGTATCCATGATCTATCCAGACTTGGTTGGGTTTGCCTTAGTTGGCTTGCGTAATGATCTTGATCTCGCCGGACAGCGCCTTGTGTACCGGGCATTTGTCGGCGATCTTGTTCAAGTTGTCTTTTTGTTCGGCGCTCAGGTTGCCGTGATAGTGCAGCGTGCGATTGAATACATAGACGCCATCCTGTTCGGCGGCGACGACCGTCACATCGACTTTCTCCAGCGGGATTTCCTTGCGGCCGGCATACATATTCAGCGTCACTGCAGTGCAAGCACCGAGTGCAGCTGCCAGCAGATCGTGCGGCACAAAGCCTGCATCGTCGCCGCCGAAAGCCGATGGCGCATCGGCAATGAGTGTGTGTGGACCTGCTGCGACGATGTGTTGCAGCTTGCCTGCACCTTTTGTTACTTTGATTTCCATCTGTAATGCCCCTGGATTTTTATGTGTGATTGATAGGAGGGCTGACAACCGCTGTTGGATCGACAGTAATTTCTTCCCCGAATAGTTGCTCTTGCATCTGTTTGCCTGCGCCAGAGCAAGTGCCTGCATCACTATAGCCTAGGCGGAAATACGCTGTCTTGATCTGGGTTTGGTTTGCCGATTTGCAGTCTTGTCAAAAAATTCATTTGCTCAGAAAATTTCCAACTCTTATATATGACATAAGACTTTTGCGTTAAACTACGTCCTGCGACTTTTACACAAAGTGCTTTTACTCAAAGCTTATTGACTCAAACGTATTGATTCAAGCTTACGCGCTCTCATTATCTTGATCATGGATAGGACACAACATGCTTAACCCTGGCACGCAGAAACAAATTCCGGTCACGCTTATTCCCGGCGATGGTATCGGCCCTGAAATCGTTGATGTGGCTGTGCGCGTGTTCGATGCGCTGGGCAATCCATTCGCATGGGAAACACAGCAAGCCGGTGTCAATGCACTGGAAAAAAGCGGCGATTTGCTGCCGCAAGCGACGCTGGACAGCATCAGCCGTACCGGTCTCGCGCTGAAAGGCCCGCTGAGCACGCCTATCGGTGGCGGCTTCCGCTCCGTCAATGTGCGTTTGCGCGAAACTTTCCAGTTGTATGCGAATGTGCGTCCTGCGCGCACCATCGTGCCTGGCGGCCGTTACGAGAAAATCGATCTGGTGCTGGTGCGCGAGAATCTCGAAGGCTTGTACGTTGGCCACGAACACTACGTGCCTATCGGCGACGATGCACATGCGGTTGCAATGGCGACCGGCATCAATACGCGTGCCGGCAGCCGTCGCATTGCCAAGTTCGCATTCGACTATGCGGTACGCAACAACCGTCACAAAGTCACCATCGTGCACAAGGCCAATGTGCTGAAGGCATTGACGGGCCTGTTCCTGGAAACGGCGAAGCAGGTCGGCCTCCATTACGCCGATCAGATCGAGTTCAACGATCGCATCGTCGATGCCTGTGCGATGCAGCTGGTATTGAATCCGTGGCAGTTTGACGTCATTGTTTCCACTAATCTGTTCGGCGATATCCTGTCCGATCAGATCGCCGGTCTGGTGGGCGGCTTGGGCATGGCGCCGGGTGCGAATATCGGCGAACGTGCCGCCATCTTTGAAGCGGTGCACGGTTCTGCACCGGATATCGCCGGCAAAGACATGGCTAATCCAACCGCGCTGTTGCTGGCAGCGGCGCTGATGCTGGAGCACAAAGGTTTGCACGCACAGGCCAAACTGCTGCGCGATGCCATCGATTCCGTCCTGAGTAC
>NZ_JBEBPO010000046.1:0-18666 GCF_040395855.1 Herminiimonas fonticola
CCGCCTCGCTCGCGATTTTCTTGAGCAAGTTGCACCGCTTCGCGCAACATTTTTTCGTGATGAGATGACACTGAAACTCCTTTTAGATACGTCTTTTAATGCGGAATTTAAATCCTTAATGCAGTACAAATATCAGTCTGATACTTGCGCTTTATCCGATTTGAAATTCCAAAGTATTGAATTTGATTTAAACGGTGATTGCCCTGCTCAGGATGCCAAGGCGATATGCATGACGCAATATGCCTCCCGCTCTCTACGGCATTGAAACCTCACGGTAAAAAAGGCATAATGCAGCACCTTTGCGGCATAGCGCCAGGCGCTCTTTGAGCAGTACAGTATTACTTTCAAGCCACCGCAAACCGTTTCTGCCCATAGCTCAGTTGGATAGAGCATCAGCCTTCTAAGCTGAGGGTCGCAGGTTCGATTCCTGCTGGGCAGACCACTTCTACTGACTCCTGTATCCTGTATTTTCTCGGCTGTGCCTTGATTGTTTTTGGCTGGCGTTGATTTCGCGTTGCAAAATAATACTGAATACCAAAGCTTAAGCTTCTATTCTCTCAGCGCGTTCACCATCGCATATCCCTTGGCAAAACCTGCCGCCAGCGCCTCATTTGCAGAAATGTAATCAGCATCGTCGCCGGATTCTGCAGTCAGCTCGCTTTCTGCCGTTGCATCGACTCCAGGTTCGCACACTCGCACTGTGTAATCCCATAGCTGCCTTGCATCTTCTTTTTGCAAGGTCGTGACATGCACCTCCATGCCCTTGTACAGCTCAGTACTCCAATTTTGCTGTTTTTCCATCACGAAACCTCGTTCATTTTTATGCATGGAAATCGCCAGACTTTTGCGGGAACGGAAAATCAGGAAGGCGTACGTTGCGAATCTTCCACTTCAGGATTAGGCGATGGAACCGGTTCTTCTTGCGGAACCGGATGCTCTCCCGGCAAGGGTTCTTCAACGGGCATCGGCACCGGCGCCTTATGGGCTTGTATCGGCACTGCCGGAATGAATGGAACAAACGATTGTGGAATTGCGGCAGATAAGGTCATTGCATGCATGATTTTCGTCCTGTCGAAATCGATACGGATAACAATACCATGTCATTCACCCGAATGACTGAATCACTGCCGGACAGTCATTTCGGCAAAGCATCTCGGCCAACATAATCAAATATCCATGCTTGCCAAAAGGAAGCATATGAACAACAAGCCGAATGTCCATCATTGAACATTGGAAAGAAACAAAAATCCGGACGAAAAAAAGGACTAGCGATTAAGCTAGTCCTTTAAATTCTGGTCGGAGTACAAGGATTCGAACCTTGGACCCCCTGGTCCCAAACCAGGTGCGCTACCGGGCTGCGCTACACTCCGAAGAACGAAATAATACTGCAATATACGACATTGGTCAACGGCTAAAGTGCAATCGACACCAACATTTTGCAGAAATTTAAGTGTTTAATTTTTCCGCGATTCGGCGCGCCATTTTTTCGGCCACTTCACCATTCTTTGCTTCCACCATGACCCGGATCAAGGGCTCGGTTCCGGAGGCACGAATCAGGACACGCCCCTCATCGCCCAACTCTGTTTCCACCTGTTCTTTTTCCGCCAGCAAACCGGCATTCTTCTTCCAGTCAAAACCGGGCGCTACTTTTACATTGATCAGCGTTTGCGGAAACATCATGATATCCGCCGTCAGTTGCACCAGGGTTTTGCCGCTGCGTTTCAATGCAGACAGAATTTGCAGCGCAGAAATGATGCCGTCGCCAGTCGTATGCTTGTCCAGAAACAGCATATGGCCAGATCCTTCTCCGCCCAGCAACCAGCCGCGTTCCTGCAATGCTTCCAGCACATAACGGTCGCCTACATTGGCACGGACGAAACCTATACCCATTTTTTTGAACGCCACTTCCAGCGCCATATTCGTCATCAGCGTACCGACTGCACCGGCGACTGCCTGCACGTTCATCCGATCCTTGACCATGATGTAGAGCATTTCATCGCCATTGAAAATACGACCGGATGCATCAACTACGATCAAACGATCGGCGTCGCCATCAAGCGCAATGCCAATGTCCGCCTGATTGGTGCGCACAGCTTCAACCAGAGCGGCCGGCGCCGTGGCGCCTACCTTGTCGTTGATATTGAAACCACTAGGCTGATTACCGATTGCCACGACCTCTGCACCCAGCTCGTGAAACACATCGGGCGCGATATGGTAGGCCGCACCATGCGCGCAATCGACGACAATTTTCATGCCGCGCAAATCCAGCTCATTCGGAAAAGTGCTTTTGCAGAATTCGATATAACGCCCACGCGCATCGTCCAGGCGTTTGGCACGGCCCAGTTTTTCCGATGCCACGCATGACATGGGTGCATCCAGTGCCGCTTCAATTTCCAGCTCAGTGGCATCGGCTAATTTATTGCCGGAAGCGGAAAAGAACTTGATACCGTTATCGTCGTAGGGATTGTGCGAAGCAGAAATCACGACACCGGCAGACAAACGCAATGCGCGCGTCAGATACGCCACGGCTGGCGTCGGCACAGGTCCAGCCAGCATGACGTCGACACCGGCAGCGGAGAAACCTGCTTCCAGTGCCGCCTCCAGCATATAGCCGGAAATGCGTGTGTCCTTGCCTATCAATACTGTCGGCCGGCTGCCCGGTGTTTTGGATGTTTCGGATTTGGTCAGTACGCTGCCGGCCGCATAGCCCAGGCGCATCACGAAATCAGGGGTAATCGGAGAGACGCCCACTTTGCCGCGTACACCATCGGTGCCGAAATATTTTCTGCTCATTTTTGGATTTTATTGTGTGATTGATTCATTGATTGCGTTCCAGACCGTCAGTGCGTCCACCGTTTCCGCCACATCATGCACGCGTACGATACGTGCGCCCTGTGCAACACAGGCCAAAGCACCCGCCAGGCTGCCTGCCATACGCCGTTCGACAGGCTTGTCCAGCAGTGCGCCTATCATTGATTTGCGCGACAGGCCGGCCAGCACGGGCAGATCCAGCGTTGTCTGCAACTGTCCGATATTTTT
Organism: Herminiimonas fonticola; assembly: GCF_040395855.1. Taxonomy (GTDB): domain Bacteria; phylum Pseudomonadota; class Gammaproteobacteria; order Burkholderiales; family Burkholderiaceae_D; genus Oxalicibacterium; species Oxalicibacterium fonticola_A. The sequence continues at coordinate 3,040 of NZ_JBEBPO010000046.1, forward strand.
CAGCAAGGCGATGTTATGTGCAAGCGATTTTCCAAAACCGAAACCCGGGTCTATGCACAGACGATCCCGCGCGATTTTCATCTGCTCGGCCGCAGCTATCCGTTCGCATAAAAATGCCGTCACATCGGCCACCACATTTTCATACTCGGGTTTCAACTGCATGCTTTGCGGATCTTTTTGCATGTGCATGATGCACAGTGCACAATCCGCTTCGGCCACCGCTTCCAGTGCACCCGGCGCACGAAAACCGTTGATGTCGTTGATCATGTCGGCGCCGGCTGCAATGGCTTCACGCATCACTTCCGGTTTGTAGGTGTCGATGGAAAGCGGTTTACCGCAATCGCGCAACGCATACACCAGCGGCATCACACGATCGAGTTCGTCCTGCAGCGATACCGCTTGCGAACCGGGGCGCGTGGACTCGCCACCGATATCGATGATGTCCACACCGGCTGCGATCATTTCCTCCGCATGCGAAATCGCCGAATCCAAAGCATGGTATTTGCCCGCATCGGAAAAAGAATCGGGGGTAATGTTCAAGATGCCCATGACCAAAGGGCGCGAACTTGCGGCCACGGGAAGGCGGTAACGCCCGCATTGCAAATGAGTTTGCATGATTTCACTGGAAAAATAAAAAGGGTGAGGATTACTCCTCACCCTGCATTAGTACATGACAACTACCCCACGTGCACAATACTTATTACGCAGCGGGTGCTGCCGGTGCATCCGGCGCGGTTGCATTTGGGGGAATGCCACTCGATGGCGTGTCAGACGTTGCACGCTTGGTCGGAATGCCATATTTCGGCGGACGCGGCTCACGACCTTCCATGATGTCGTTGATCTGGTCGGAGTCGATGGTTTCCCAGTCCAGCAGGGTCTTCGCCATCAGCTCAACCTTGTCGCGATTGTCTTCAATCAACTTGCGCGACAGTGCATATTGCGTATCCAGAATCGTGCGGATTTCCGTATCGACTTTTTGCTGCGTCGCTTCAGAAACGGTTTTTGCCGACGAACGTCCGAAATAGGCATCCTGCTCGGTATCTTCGTACACCATCGTACCCAGGCTTTCCGACATGCCGTAACGCGTCACCATCGCACGCGCCAGCTTGGTTGCACGTTCAAAGTCGTTCGATGCGCCGGTCGACATCTGGTGCATGAAAACCTCTTCCGCAATACGCCCGCCGAACAGGATGGAAATTTCTTCCAGCATCTTGTCCTTGTACATATTGACGCGATCGTGCTCAGGCAATTGCCAGGTCAAACCAAGCGCAAAACCGCGCGGCATGATGGTCACTTTATGTACCGGATCAGCCTTGGGCAGCAACTTGGCAACCACCGCATGACCGGACTCATGGTAAGCAGTATTGCGGCGCTCTTCTTCGCGCATCACTGCAGACTTGCGCTCCGGACCCATCACGATCTTGTCTTTGGCATCCTCGAAATCCTGCATCTCGACCAGACGCTTGTTGCGGCGTGCCGCGAACAAGGCTGCTTCATTGACCAGATTGGCCAGATCAGCACCCGAGAAACCGGGGGTACCGCGCGCCAGAATATCGGCCTTGACGTCAGTGGCGATAGGTACCTTGCGCATATGCACCATCAAGATTTGTTCACGACCGCGAATGTCTGGCAACCCGACAATCACCTGACGATCGAAACGACCCGGACGCAACAGCGCTTTATCCAGTACGTCGGCACGGTTGGTCGCGGCAATCACGATCACGCCGGCGTTAGGCTCAAAGCCGTCCATCTCGACCAGCATCTGATTCAGCGTCTGTTCGCGTTCGTCGTTACCGCCGCCCATGCCGGCGCCGCGATGACGGCCGACTGCATCGATCTCATCGATAAAGATGATGCAAGGTGCGTGTTTTTTTGCATTCTCGAACATGTCGCGTACGCGCGATGCACCTACGCCAACAAACATTTCAACGAAATCCGAACCGGAGATGGTGAAGAACGGTACTTTCGCTTCGCCCGCAATCGCACGCGCCAGCAAGGTTTTACCGGTACCTGGAGGACCTACCATCAAGACGCCGCGCGGAATGCGGCCGCCCAGTTTCTGGAAGCGGGTTGGATCGCGCAGGAACTCGACCAGTTCGGTCACTTCTTCCTTGGCTTCATCGCAACCGGCCACATCGGCAAAGGTAACGTTATTCGTCGTGTCATCCAGCATGCGTGCCTTGGATTTGCCGAACGAGAACGCCCCGCCCTTGCCGCCGCCCTGCATCTGTCGCATGAAGAAAACCCATACGCCGATCAGCAACAGCATCGGGAACCAGGAAATGAAAATTTGCGACAGGAAGGATTGTTCTTCCGGTTGCTTGACGTCGAACTTCACGCCGTTATTAACCAGATCGCCGATCAGACCGCGATCCAGATAGGTAATCGCGGACTTGATTTTCTTGCCTTCGGTGGTAGTCGCAACAATCGTGCGATCTTCAATCGTGGCTTCCTTGATGCGCTTGCTTTTTACTTCGTCCAGGAAATCCGAATAGGGAATCGCCGTTGCCGCAGCCGATGCAGTACGTCCATCGAATTGCTTGAATACGGTGAAAAGTACCATCCCGATCACCACCCAGATGGCGGCCTTGGAAAACATATTGTTCACTAAAACTCCTTGGACGCGAAAAGCGCCTTTTTTACTAAAATGTAAGTTCGATTCTACTCGGAATCAGCAAGGCTTGCAGTATCTGATATAGGGTTAAACATACTATAAACAAGAGTTTAACTTTTGTTAAAGTGGATTTTTCAGCGTTTTCCCCAGCAAAAAAATTTCAGAGGATTTATCACGGCTGGCTTTCGGTTTTTTCTGGATAACGGTTTTGAATTCCTGCCTGAATTTTTGGACGATTTCATTGAAACCGGTGCCGTTAAAACACTTTACCAGCAAGGAGCCACTAGGCTTCATGTGGTGCCTGGAGAAATCGATGGCCAGATCAATAATATCCATCATGCGTGCAGCATCTGCCACAGCAATACCGGACAGATTGGGCGCCATATCCGATAACACAAGATCAACTTTTCGCCCGCCTACTACCTGCTCCAGTTGTTCCAGCACCTCTTGCTCGCGAAAATCGCCCTGGATGTAATGCACGTCGGCAATCGGCTCCATCGGCAACATATCCAGGCCGATGATGGTGCCATTAATCCCTCCGCCTACACTGCCGGACAGCTTGTTGCGCACGTATTGCGACCAGCTGCCAGGCGTACAGCCCAGATCAACAATAATCTGACCCGGCTTGATCAGTTTTTCGGTTTCGTCGATTTCTTTCAGCTTGTAGACGGCGCGCGCACGGTAGCCTTCTTTCTGCGCCAGCTTCACGTACGGGTCATTAATATGGTCGTGCAGCCAGTTTTTGTTTAATTTGTTCTTTGCCATTCGCGTAGAATACTAGTTTTAAATACTGTGGGACAAAGTTTGTCAGGTTCGCAATGCGGGCCGGAGCAAAAATCATCCCCGTCACCATTGCCATTTATGTTGAAACTTACCCCGGCCGAGCGCAGTTCCTTACGCGCTGAAGCGCATGCGCTCAGCCCTGTCGTCATCATTAGTGAAGACGGTTTGAAACCAAGCGTTCTCAAAGAAATCAATAACAGTCTCGATTCACACGGCCTGATCAAGGTTCGCGTGTTCGGCGATGATCGCGAAGCACGCGTTGCCATTTACGACACCATCTGCGAACAACTCGGTGCAGCGCCAATTCAGCATATCGGCAAATTGCTGGTGGTTTATCGTCCCAAGAAAGATGCGCCGAAAGAACGCAGCGAAACTCGCGGCAAAGGCATGCGTGAAGTCACCATCGTCAAACCCAGCCCTAGCGGCACCAAGCGTCCGTCAGTGACAAAAGTAATGGTTAAAGGGAATGAACGCGTGACGCAGGGCGGTTCGATCAAACGCGCCAAGCCGCGTCAAACCAGCCCTAAAAAATCGTCGCTCGGACGATAAAACCTGATCGTTAAACTTCAGCGAAGTTTAACGATCAATGCAGCGCCAAACAGGCTCTGTACGACATACACCCCGGTTGAAACCCCATGCATGATGCCAAACTGTTTCTTGGCATCGGCCAGCAATGCTGCGTCGGTCACGCTATGCAGAATCAGGCGCAACTCGGCCATGTAAGGCTGGATGCCGAAATAGCCGATCAGGGTGCATGCAACCATGCCTGCAATCAGCCACAACACAGTCTTTGATATTTTCGCCTGCTCATTGCGTGCAGCCTGAAACAACAATGCCAGCAAGGCAGCGGCACAAAACATCGACAGCCACGCCACCACGCGAAACAGACTGCCGGCGATCGTGCCGGCCAGTGCACGATCGCTGAGCGTAGAGAACAAGGTCGGTGCAACGACAAAACCCACGGCCCACAGGGTTCCCACCCAGAAGGTCGCAATCAGCAAGCGTGCACGCGACAGCAACATCAGATGTAGCGGACTTGCAGCACTTCGTATTCGCGGATGCCGGCTGGCGCTTCCACTGCCACGACATCGCCAACTGATTTACCTATCATTGCACGGGCAATCGGCGACGTGATGGAGACTTTCTTTTCCTTCAAGTCTGCCTCGTCGATACCGACGATTTGATACGTTACCTTGTCACCCGAATCCAGGTCTTCCAGATCCACGGTGGCGGCAAAAACAATGCGGCCATCTGCTTCCAGCGTGGTCGGATCAATGATCTGGGAAGTGCCGAGCTTGCCTTCCAGATCGGCAATTCTTCCTTCGATAAAACTTTGTCTTTCCTTGGCGGCATCGTAATCTGCATTTTCAGACAGATCGCCTTGTGCGCGCGCTTCGGCAATGGCATTGATGACCCATGGTCGATCTTTGGTTTTCAAGCGGTGCAATTCCTCTTTCATGAGGTTGGCACCGTGTGGCGTAATTGGTGTGGTCATAGCTTCTATCCGTAAAAGTGGAAAACCACAGAGGTCTCAGCTGGCACCGGAAACCGGGACCGTCTGTGACCTCTGTGGTTAGGATCTAACTGTGTATCGGCTTAGTGTAAGGTTTTATGCAGGCCTTGTAAATCGTAGACGTGCAACTCGTCCAGATGGGCCATGCCTTCCACTGCGGCTTCAGCACCGGCGATCGTTGTGAAAGTCGTTACGCGCGCTGCCAATGCTGAAGTACGAATCGTGCGGGAATCGACAATCGCACTACGCTTTTCTTCCACCGTGTTAATGACCAGCGCAATTTCATTGTTCTTGATCATGTCGACAATATGCGGCCTGCCTTCTGCCACTTTGTTGACCGATGTCACTTCAATGCCGGCAGCGCTGATAGCCGCTGCAGTGCCCTTGGTAGCGACCACGGAGAAACCGATCTCGACCAGATCCTTGGCAACCTGAACCGCGCGCGGTTTGTCGCTGGCCTTGACGCTCAGGAACACCTTGCCGGAACGCGGCAACTTGACGCTGGCGCCGAGTTGCGATTTGACAAAGGCTTCGCCAAACGTTTTACCTACGCCCATCACTTCACCGGTCGATTTCATTTCCGGTCCGAGAATGGTATCGACGCCAGGGAATTTGACGAATGGGAATACCGCTTCCTTGACGCTGAAATATTCTGGCACCACTTCATTGATGATGCCTTGGCTATCGAGCGATTGACCAACCATGCAACGCGCCGCGATCTTGGCCAATTGCAAGCCGGTGGCTTTCGACACATACGGCACCGTGCGCGAAGCACGTGGATTGACTTCCAGCACGAATACGACGTCCTGCAACTTGCCATCGATTTCCTGCTGCTGAATCGCAAACTGCACGTTCATCAAACCTACTACATTCAAGCCTTTGGCCATCAGCGAAGTCTGGCGTTTCAGTTCGGCGATGGTTTCCACCGACAGCGAGTATGGTGGCAGGGAGCACGCCGAATCACCCGAGTGCACGCCGGCCTGTTCGATATGTTCCATCACGCCGCCGATAAAGGTGCGTTCGCCATCCGACAGGCAGTCAACGTCAACTTCAATCGCATCATTCAGGAAACGATCCAGCAACACCGGCGAATCGTGCGATACCTTGACCGCTTCGCGCATGTAGCGCTCGAGGTCGCGTTGTTCGTGCACGATTTCCATCGCGCGGCCGCCCAGCACATACGATGGACGCACCACCAGCGGATAACCGATTTCCTGCGCCAGACGCAAGGCATCTTCTTCCGTACGCGCGGTACGGTTTGGCGGTTGACGCAATTTCAGCTCATGCAGCATTTGCTGGAAACGTTCGCGATCTTCCGCCGCATCGATCATGTCCGGCGAAGTGCCGACGATAGGTACGCCGTTGGCCTCCAGATCGAGTGCAAGTTTCAACGGCGTTTGGCCGCCGTACTGCACGATCACGCCATATGGTTTTTCCAGTGCGACGATTTCCAGCACGTCTTCCAGCGTCAGTGGCTCAAAATACAGGCGATCGGACGTGTCGTAATCGGTGGAAACAGTTTCCGGATTACAGTTGACCATGATGGTTTCGTAACCGTCTTCACGCATTGCCAGCGCAGCATGCACGCAGCAATAATCGAATTCGATACCCTGGCCGATACGGTTGGGACCACCGCCCAGCACCATGATCTTTTTCTTGTTGGTCGGCTGCGCTTCGCACTCTTCCTCGTAGGTCGAATACATGTACGCGGTGTTGGTGGCGAATTCGCCGGCACAGGTATCGACGCGCTTGTAGACCGGACGCACGTTCATTGCATGACGCTGTTCGCGCACTGCCTTGTCGGTGGTCTTCAACAGTTTAGCCAGACGACGATCGGCAAAACCTTTTTGCTTCAGCTTGAACAAAGTGTCTTTATCGATTGCTGTCAACGATTGCGTTTCCAGCCACAGTTCGATATCGACGATTTCCTTGATCTGCGCAAGAAACCACGGATCGATGTGTGTCAGACCGTGCACTTCTTCCAGCGAGAAACCTTGAGCGAATGCATCGCCGACGTACCAGATACGTTCCGGGCCTGGCTCGCCGAGTTCTTCTTCGATGGTTTCGCGGTCGGTGGTTTTTTCATTCATGCCATCGACGCCGACTTCCAGGCCGCGCAAGGCTTTCTGGAAGGATTCCTGGAAGGTGCGGCCGATTGCCATCACTTCGCCTACCGATTTCATCTGAGTCGTCAGATGGCTATCAGCTTGCGGGAATTTCTCGAATGCGAAACGTGGAATCTTGGTAACAACGTAATCAATAGACGGTTCGAATGATGCCGGGGTTGCACCACCGGTGATTTCATTGCGCAATTCATCCAGCGTAAAGCCGACTGCCAGCTTCGCCGCAATCTTCGCGATCGGGAAACCGGTTGCCTTCGATGCCAGCGCGGATGAACGCGATACGCGCGGATTCATCTCGATGACGATCATGCGGCCATCTTCCGGATTGATAGAAAACTGGACGTTGGAGCCGCCGGTATCCACACCGATTTCACGCAGGACAGCGATCGATGCGTTACGCATGATCTGATATTCCTTGTCGGTCAGCGTTTGCGCTGGCGCCACGGTGATCGAGTCACCAGTGTGCACGCCCATCGGATCCAGATTCTCGATCGAGCAGACGATGATGCAGTTGTCCGCTTTATCACGCACGACTTCCATCTCGAATTCTTTCCAGCCGATCAGCGATTCTTCGATCAGCAACTCGGATGTTGGCGATGCTTCCAGGCCACGTTTGCAAATCGCCTCGAATTCTTCTGCGTTGTAGGCAATACCGCCGCCGCTGCCGCCCATCGTGAACGACGGACGAATAATGACCGGAAAGCCGAGTTCTTTCTGTACTGCCCACGACTCTTCCAGCGTATGCGACACGCCCGAACGCGCTGAGCCGAGACCGATCTTGGTCATCGCATCTTTAAATTTGGAACGGTCTTCCGCCTTGTCGATTGCTTCCGGTGAAGCACCGATCAGTTCGCAACCGTACTTGGTCAGCACACCGTTGTGATGCAGGTCCAGCGCACAATTCAGCGCAGTCTGGCCGCCCATGGTCGGCAGGATCGCATCAGGGCGTTCCTTATCGATAATGCGCTCGACCGCCTGCCAGGTAATCGGCTCGATGTAAGTGACATCAGCCATTTCCGGATCAGTCATGATGGTCGCCGGATTGCTGTTGACCAGAATGACTTTGTAACCTTCTTCGCGCAGTGCCTTACATGCTTGCGCGCCGGAATAATCGAATTCGCACGCCTGACCGATAACGATCGGGCCTGCGCCAATAATCAAAATACTTTTAATGTCGCTGCGTTTAGGCATTTTTATTCTTCTCCATCATCGCCACAAAGCGATCAAACAAGGGGGCGATGTCATGCGGGCCTGGCGATGCTTCCGGGTGACCCTGGAAACAGAACGCCGGCTTGTCGGTCCGTTCAAAACCCTGCAACGAACCGTCGAACAGGGAAACATGGGTCACGCGGCAATTTGCCGGCAAGGTTGCCGCATCGACTGCGAAACCGTGGTTTTGCGAAGTGATCAGCACTTTTTTGCTATCCAGATCCTGCACCGGATGATTGGCGCCGTGATGGCCAAATCCCATTTTGAAAGTCTTGGCACCGGATGCCAGTGCCATGATTTGATGGCCGAGACAGATGCCGAACAGCGGAATGCCGCGTTCGATCAACTCCTTGGCCGCCGCAATGGCGTAATCACAAGGCTCCGGATCGCCGGGACCATTCGACAGGAAAATACCATCCGGATTCAGTGCCAAGGCTTCGGCAGCAGTCGCCTGTGCCGGCAGCACCGTCACCTTGCAACCGCGCTCGGCCAGCATGCGCAGGATGTTGAACTTGACACCGTAATCGTAAGCAACCACATGATATTTAGGCGTGATCTGCTTGCCATAGCCTTCACCGAGCTTCCATTCGGTTTCATTCCATGGATACGATGCCTTGGTCGATACCACCTTCGCCAGATCCAGCCCGGCCAGACCGCCAAAGGTTTTTGCCAACGCCAATGCTTTTTCAGCGGTCGCATCTTCGCCTGCCAGGATGGCGCCGCTTTGCGCACCCTTTTCGCGGAGGATACGCGTCAGCTTGCGCGTATCGATGCCTGCAATACCGATGATATTTTCCGATTTCAGATAATCGGACAGTGTTTGCGTAGAACGGAAATTGGAAGTCAGGATCGGCAGATCCTTGATGATCAAACCGGCCGCATGTATCTTGAACGATTCGACATCTTCAGCATTGACGCCGGTATTGCCGATGTGTGGATAGGTCAGAGTAACAAGCTGATTGCTATAGCTCGGATCGGTGAGGATTTCCTGATAACCGGTCATCGAGGTGTTGAAAACAACTTCGCCGATCGTATGACCCGGCGCACCAATCGAAAAACCTTTGAAAATCGACCCGTCCGCTAGCGCTAGGATGGCCGGAACGGTAGGGCCGGAAAAGAATGGCGGCAAGGGGTAACTCCTGATGTTGTTACCGCCGTTGCGCTGCGCCAGATCGACTATCGAAACCCGCGCAGCTTGCGCGCTTGCTGAACCGAGGCTATGCCTCGATCAAGGGGTTTTACAGGTCGTATTTAGACGATGGGAAATGGGTATGCGCTACGGCGGAGTAAAATTAGCTAAACCGCCGAATTATAGCGCAAAACGCCCCCGACTGGCAACCTGATCGGCTACTTCGGGGGCGTTTGGATAATGCATGCCTGCGATGTCAGCCTGGCAAAACCAGGCCGGCAATATCAAGCGCCGATCGCGATCAAGCCGGCTTTGGCAATTTGCACGTCTTCAGTCGATTTCACTCCCGACACGCCGACAGCACCCAGACATTGGCCGTTGATGATGACAGGTACGCCGCCTTCCAGCATGCCTTCCAGTGTAGGCGCGGTCATGAAAGAGAAACGGCCGTTATTGATGATGTCTTCGTAAACCTTGGATTCACGGCGACCCAATGCGGCCGTCTTTGCCTTGGCCGGTGCAATATGAGATGAAATCGGCGCAGCGCCATCCATGCGCTGCAGCCACAGCAAATGCCCGCCATCGTCCACGATGGCAATCGTGACATTCCATTTGTTCAGCGTCGCTTCGGTTTCTGCTGCTGCCGCGATTTTTTTCACGTCTTCAAGCGTCAGTATTTGTTTTGATTGCATGGGAACTCCTCTGGAAGAAAAACACATTGTAAGGCATGGCTATGTTTATCTGGGGCAACTAAAATCCCCAATAAATTAACTCAAAAAAACTATTCCTATTTGCAAGATGGCGTATATTTAGCAAGGGCTTATAGATATTACCGCGCATCATTTCGGCGTGCCTGAAATCAGCGGAAAAAGTATCTATAAAAAAATTCTTGGTTTTATTATTGGGTTGCAACATCTGATTGGATAGCAACATCTAATAGCCGGTTGACGTAGCCGTATTGTCCTTTTGCAGCGTAAAGGAAAAAATATGTTCTTCAAACACGACACGACTCCTGATCTCCCTCCCACTCATGACATTGAACCAGAGCCCAGGCAAGAAAATATCAGCAAAAAACCAGTACGTCATGTTGAAAACATCCTTTTGGAATCCCCCTTATATCGATTTAAACGCGACGTGTTAAGTCTGGTTGCCAAGATGAATCAAGGGGTTCCGAATATGGATTGTGAGATGCTGAAAAAACAAACCATGTTTATACAATCCCAGTTACTGCATAGCTTGACCAATGATCCGACCGTACCGGGAAACTTCAAGATCATGCTGATGGAATATCATGCAAAAAGTGTCAGGGCAACACTCATCGATCGTCGAGGTGAACATTCACGCCACGAATCTGAAAAATAGATTTTATTGATGCAAATAATTCCGGCGCAACTTGCCAACTGACAAAATTTATAGGCCCGTCATTAAACGCCCAGGAAAACTTGATAAGGCTCTACGCTTTGTGCTGCTTTAACAGCAAATCCACCAAGGGCTGCAATTCGGCAGACATCTTGCCAATATGCGCCAACACCTCTGCTTCCCTACCTTCTTTGATCCAGCGCAGCAGCGTTGCCAGATCCATCGATAAATCGATCTCGCTGTTTGCCGCGATCGAAACGTCAGCAGGAGCCGACATATCCGGCAAATGCCCACCCTGTTTCAACAACGCTTCTTCCTGAACACCGATTACCCCGGTAATCGCGTTTTGCAAACCCAGCAAGGCGCGATCTTTTGCCATGGCCCTCATGGCGTCCAGCGTTCCTGTGGTCGCTGCAGTTTCTCCGGCGTATTCACTGATTGAAACAACGCCGCAACTTGCAATCAAGGTCATTTGCCCATCCTTGATCAGATTGGCATTTGCAATCGCACGGCAAACGCGTTCGGCAAAATGACGGGCGGAATCGAAATGAATGCTGCCAGTGGCAATCGTGAACTCGATCTCGCCGGTACGCGCAACGCAATCGGTTTGTCGCACAGTACGATGCAAAAGCTGGCCAATGGCATTGATTACGCTGGGCGGCGGCAAGGCCGGATAGCCTTCCAGTGCAAGATGCTTGAGGCCTATACACGCGTTTAACACGACAAAATTCCTGTGCTGGCGTGCCGCGCTGGCACGCATTCCTTCGGCCTGTACAGCCCATGCATCCGGCGATAGCAAGGCGATATGGTTATTGCTGTCAACGTGCTGCGCCAATGCTTCCAGGCCGCGCTCAAACTCGTTCTGCGTGCTGACCAGTTTCGAAAGGATATCCAGTCGCGACAAAAGCTGTCCGGTACCGATGCCCTTGGTGATCAAATCAGTGGCACCCGCCGCCTTGGCCCGATCCCGTTCGACCTGCTCATCGCTGCCCGAAACAACCACAACCGGCATCGTGCGTATGCGGCTGATTTTTGACGAACGTATGCGTTTCAAGAGGCCGTAGCCGTCGAGCTTGGGCATGGTCAGATCCGAAATCACGACACGAATGCTGGGATCAATCAACAACATTTCCCAAGCCTGCTCACCATCAAGCGCTTCACGGAACTCAAACATGCCTTCAATGTGCTTGATCAGGGTCGCACGCACGATGCGAGAATCGTCGGCAATCAAAATACGCGGCTTCAACGAAATATCGCGATGTGAATCATTCAGCATGCAAATTAACCCTTTTCAATGTTGGTAACAGCATAACGCCAGCCAATAAATTTTGACAGCACTTCCAGATTGCCTTACATTCCTTCAGTCCTATTGAATGAAATTGCACTGGATGACATTTTTTCAACGCCCCTTACTCACTTGCAAATCAGCGCGCTCAGCCATCCTGGTGTTCAGCTTGATGGTGAGTTCGGCCGCCTGGAGTGCCGATGTACAGGTTCAGGAAGTCGAAAAACCCGTCAGCAAATTGCAGGATTTGACGCACCGCGCTTCAGAACTGGCCTTGCAGGCCATGGGTATGCTGGGCATTCGTTACAAATACGGCGGTTCGACACCGGAAAGCGGTCTGGATTGCAGCGGCCTGGTTCAGCATATATTCAAGGAAGCCTGGGGCAAGGATTTGCCACGCACCTCGGTAGAAATCAGCCGAGTCGGCGAGCATATCGATAAAAAGGATCTGCAGCCGGGCGATCTGGTTTTTTACAATACCTTGAAACGCGGCTTTTCCCACGTTGGCATCTATCTGGGGGATCGAAAATTCATCCATTCGCCATCCGCCGGCGGCCAGGTACGAATTGAAAGCATGGATGTCGCTTACTGGAAAAAACGTTTTAACGGCGGTCGCCGTATTAGCGATCCGGAACAGTAATAAGACTTTTTTCTGCATGACAATAAAAAACCGCAACGAATCCTGCGGTTTTTTTTCGTCTCGCTATTTACTGTTCACGCCTGATTTTTAGCTTACGCTTGATCTCGGGCATCAGCGCCATCGCCGCCTGTTCGCCAGCCAGTACCGCCAGATTGCGGCCATTGAAATCGTTGCCTTTCATCATGCCTAGTCCTGGACGAATCACGATATCGGCATCTTTCAATTCATAATTGTTGATGCTCTGTCCCATGATGGCAAAGGTTTGCAGCAGTACATCGACGGAACTGGAAGCCAGTTGCGCATCCGGCTGCACTGAAATATTCACGGCGATAATGAAATCTGCTCCCATCTCGCGTGCAAAATGCACCGGCACCGGCGCCACCAAACCGCCATCAACATACATGTGCTCGCCTATCTTCACCGGCTGAAAAAGCCCGGGAACCGCCGATGAAGCACGCACCGCCAGCCCGGTATTGCCACGCTGAAAAAGAATCGGCAGACCGCTATTCAAATCCGTGGCCACTGCGGCAAACGGAATTTTCATTTTTTCGATGGTGACATTGCGCACCGATTTATTGACGTAATTCTGTAGCGCATCGCCTTTCAATACGCCGCTCGATTTGGCAAAGAAAGGCACCGACCAGTCAGAGATGGCTGCCTCATCCATTGCCAGCGCCATTTTATGCAAGGCAAACCCATTGTTGCCTGCCGCGTACAAAGCGCCGACCAGACTGCCTGCACTCGTACCAACCACCATATCCGGCACTATTCCTTGCGATTCCAGCGCCTTGATCACCCCTATATGCGCAAACCCGCGTGCTGCACCGCCACCCAGCACCAGCGCGATTTTTATCGGTGCGGCAGACTTTGCCGGTGTCACCGCCGGTACGGCCGGCTCCGATGTGAATGGTATGAACGTGGAACAACCTGCAATCGATAACACGACGCATGACAGGAGAACCCTGGGAAAGCGGAAAATAAAAGACATGAGAAAAAACGGTAATTTACGAAGTACGAAGGTTACCTTTTTTTGACCTGCACGTTTGAAATGAGCGAATTACGTCCATGCTTGATCGCTTAATAAACACGATTGAGAATAATTTGCATTTAAATATAGCCTCGCTATATACTTTCTCAGCAAGTTAAAAAATCGTTAAATCATAAGGAAAAACATGAGATTTCCCATCGCATCCCTTCTTGCCACGCTCGCCTTGACAGCATCGGCAGCACAGGCACAAGACAAGGAATTGAACCTGTACTCCGCCCGTCATTACCAGACGGATGAAATCCTGTATGCCAATTTCACCAAGCAAACAGGCATCAAGATCAATCGCATAGAAGCGGATGACAATGCGCTGTTTGAACGCCTCAAGAACGAAGGTAAAAACAGCCCGGCCGACGTCATCGTGATGGTCGATGCTGCACGCATCTGGCGCGCCGAGATTGAAGGTTTTTTCCAGCCGGTGCAGTCGAAAATCCTGAATGCGCGCATTCCGGCCAATCTGCGCGGCAAGGACGATGGCAAGGGACCGGAATGGTTTGGTTTCTCGACACGTGCACGCGTCATCGTCTATAACAAGGCGACGGTCAAACCAGCCGATGTAGCAACATATGAATCGCTGGCGGATCCAGTCAACAAAGGCAAGGTCTGCACTCGCTCAGGCTCACATCCATACAATCTGTCACTGATAGGTTCGATGATAGAGCGCGATGGCGAAAAGGCGACGGAACAATGGGCCAAAGGCATGGTTGCCAATTTTGCCCGTCCTCCACGCGGTGGCGATACTGATCAGATCAAAGGCGTCGCTTCCGGCGAATGCGGTGTGGCGATTGCCAACTCCTACTATTACGTGCGCCTGCTGCGTTCGACCAAACCGGAAGATATCGCGGCAATGAAAAATGTCGGCTTCATCTGGCCGAATGCACAAACCAGCGGTACGCATTTCAACATTGCCGGTGGCGGTGTTGCGAAGAATGCTCCGCATCGCGAAGCTGCCGTGAAGTTCCTGGAATATCTGGCCAGCGACGAAGCGCAAGGCTACTTCGCAGAAGGTAATAACGAATGGCCGGCAGTGGCAAAAGTTCAGGTGAAAAATCCTGCTCTGGCTGGATTGGGAAAATTCAAGATGGAAAATGTTTCCGTTGCTTCGATCGGCAAAAACCAGATTGCCGCACAACGGATTCTGGATCGGGTCGGTTACAAGTAAATAGATAATAGATAAACGAAGGCTCATTTCCCGAGCCTTGAAACATCAAAGGCTGCTATTGGTCACCTACATCGTGATCAACAGCAGCCTTTATCTATTGGGCAAGCGGTTCAACTTATTCGGCTGACCTCAATCCATACACAGCTTCAATGCGGCATCCCACTCGGGCAAACTGCAAAACGTCTGCATAAAACGCTGGGAGGACAGTACCGAGTTTTGCGGGCGTTTGGCCGGCAATGGATAATCCTGCGTCGCGATCGGCGTAACCAGCGGCTTTTTCAAGCCTGACGAATGCCCGATGATGGCCTGCGTGAAGCCGTGCCAGCTCGTTCGACCCTGCGCAGTCACATGATACAAACCTGAATGCGCCGACCAGGCAGCGTGATCAATGTTTGTCTGTGCACCGCCACCTTGCAATTGGCAAATGGCATGCGCAGTCACTTCAGCCAAAGTGCGGCACCAGGTCGGTGCGCCAAACTGATCGGCAACGATGCGTAATTCATCACGTTCCTGCGCCAGACGCTGTACCGTCAGCAAGAAATTTTTCCCCCGCAAGCCGTAAATCCAGCTGGTGCGCAAAATCAGATGCGGAATTCCTGCTGCCTGTATGGCCTGTTCACCGGCCAGCTTGCTGCGGCCGTAGACGCTTTGCGGATTCGGAGTATCCGTTTCAGAATAGCTTCCAGATTTTTCACCATCGAAAACATAATCGGTCGAATAATGAATCATCGCCGCACCGAGCTTCTTCGCTTCGGCAGCCATCAC
>NZ_JBEBPO010000047.1:0-18663 GCF_040395855.1 Herminiimonas fonticola
ATTGCCGACCGAAATTTTCGCCAGCTTCATCACCGAGCAACCGGCGCCGCAACCAAAACCGCAACCAGCTGAACCGAAAACGGTGCCCGTGGTAAAAAAACAGGTAACGCGTCCAACACCACGTCCGGTCGTCACAGAAGCGCCATCGCCGCAAGCCATTACCGAAACCGCTACGCCGCCGCAGGAATCGAAAGAGCCGCCTGCAGTCGCCGCACCGTCGGCACCTGCAGCGCCCTCTGCGCCGGCAACGCCGAAATTGATTTCAGGCGTTTCCTACATCAATGCGCCGCGTCCGGTTTATCCACCGCTGGATGCACGTATGGGTAACGAAGGAACGGTTACGCTGCGCGTGTTGATCAATGAAAAAGGCCGCGCCGAAAGAGTCGAAGTGCAAAAATCATCAGGCTCCCTGCGCATGGACGATGCAGCACGCGATGCCGTGATGCGTGCACTGTTCAAACCCTATCTGGAAGACGGGCGACCGGCTCCTGCATTTGCCATCGTCCCAATTAATTTCACACTAAATAGATAAGAAGGAATCATCATGGAAGTCAGCCCATACGGTTTAGAAAGTTTGTGGTCACAAGGTGATTTCGTCACCAAGGGCGTCGCCATACTGCTGGTCGCGATGTCGATCGCATCGTGGTACGTCATCGTCACCAAGGCACTGCAATTGATGCAATATCGCCGCGCCGCACGTGCCGCCGGTCATGAATTCTGGGACGCCACCAGCCTGTCCGAAGGCACTGCTACGCTGGGCAGCGGCAATCCGTTTGCCTCCATTGCCGATGCAGGCGTCACAGCCATGCGCCACCATGAAGCGCACAAGGGTCATTTGCACGATGAGTTGTCGGTCAGCGACTGGGTCACATTGTCGCTGCGTCAGGCCATCGATGAAACCTCTGCCAAACTGCAAACCGGCATGGCCGTACTGGCATCGGTCGGTTCAACCGCGCCATTCGTCGGCTTGTTCGGCACCGTGTGGGGCATCTATCACGCGCTGGTTGCCATCGGCACTTCGGGCCAGGCAAGCATAGATAAAGTCGCCGGCCCGGTCGGCGAAGCGCTGATCATGACCGCACTCGGCCTGGCAGTCGCGATTCCAGCAACCTTCGGCTACAACGCCCTGGTCCGCGGCAACAAGAGCCTGATCGCCAAAATGAATAAATTCGGTTTCGATCTGCACGCACTGTTCGTCACCGGCGCGCGCGCCAACGATACCAATACACCGGGCGCAAGCGGCGCCAAACTGGTTGCCGTCGGAGGTGCATGATGGCAATGGGCTCTCTATCGGATGAAGATGATTTCAATCCGGAAATCAATACCACGCCGCTGGTCGACGTGATGCTGGTTTTGCTGATCATCTTCATCATGACCATTCCGGTGATGAATCACGCCGTCAAGCTCGATTTGCCGCGTGCGGCCAATCAGCCCAACGAAGTCAAACCTGAAACCATCAACGTCTCTATCGATGCGGCAGGCCAGGTTTACTGGAACAATGAAATACTGGATGAAAGCCAGTTGGCAGCCCGCGTCGCCGACGCCGCCAAAGTCACGCCGCAACCTGAATTGCATCTGCGCGCCGAACGTACGACACCGTATGAAAAAGTCGCACAAGTCATGGCTGCAGCGCAATCCGGCGGTCTCACCAAAATGGGATTCGTCACGGAAGCGCCAAAGAAATAATGCAACGAGCAATGCATCAAACGGCAAGGCTTTAAACCCCTTCTGCCGATCACATAAAAACGCGCTCAGCTTTCGCTGCAGCGCGTTTTTATTTGCATGTCATTTCTTTCCGGCAGTATTTTCCACACCCGGAAAACCCTTTCCCAGCCTTGCTTCTGCAATCGAAACACGAATGATTCCAGCTAACGAAATGCAGTCGGAATGGTCATGCATTGCACTTCCTGCGCTATCATGTTCATCCCTGCTGAGCAGATCGCGCAACCGGAACGGTCGCCTGTCAGCCAGCCCATTTTCCACATCACTTTCGAGGCTCCCATGAAAGGTGACAGCAATATCATCAAGCTGCTCAACGCGCAGCTCACCAACGAACTCAGCGCCATCAATCAATACTTTTTGCATGCACGCATGTACAAGCACTGGGGTTTTGAAAAAATCGCCAAGAAGGAATATGAAGAATCCATCGGCGAGATGAAGCACGCCGACAAACTGATAGACCGCATCCTGATGCTGGATGGCTTGCCGAATCTGCAAGCACTGCATAAATTGATGATAGGCGAAAATACGCAGGAAATGCTGAGCTGCGATTTGAAACTGGAAACGATGGCGCAAAAGACCGTGAAAGAAGGCATCGCAGCATGCGAAGCCGGCGGCGATTATGTATCGCGCGAATTGTTCCAGCTCATCCTCGACGATACCGAAGAGCACATCGACTGGCTGGAAACGCAACTTGATCTGATTGAAAAAGTCGGCATCCAGAATTACCTGCAAACGCAAATGGCGGGCGAGTAATTTCACCGCTGCAGTTACCATCTCGATTGCCGCCTCAGCGGTAATCGCAAAATGAAAAAGGGACGCAATCTGCGTCCCTTTTTTTCATATCGCCGCGTAGTTTTGTTACTTACCTGGGCGATGTTTCCTTGAACGATGGTCGCTCGGACAATTTCTCCAGCATCTTTTCCAGATTCGGATAGTCGGTACGCCATGCGATTTCCGGAAAACGGAAACTCAGCCACTCCAGCGTACAGCCAACCGCCACGTCAGCCAGCGTGTACTGATTGCCGGCGCAAAACGCCGTGTCCTTCAAACCCGTCGACATTGCCTTCAGCCCGGCATTAACCTTGGCAGTCTGTCTGTCGATCCAGCTTTGTGTGCGTTGTTCTGCAGGACGCAGCGTATGCTCCAGACGCAGCAGCATGGCGGCATCGCATACACCGTCAGCCAGCGCTTCCCAGCATTTGACTTCAGCGCGTTCGCGGCCATGTGCCGGGATCAGCTTGCCGACCGGCGTCAGGGTATCCAGGTATTCGACGATCACGCGCGAATCGAACATCGCACCACCGTCTTCCATGACCAGGCACGGCACTTTGCCGAGCGGATTGGATTCCTGAATCGCGGTGTCGGGCGACCATACATTTTCAAGAACAAAATCGTAATCGATCTTTTTTTCCAGCATGACAACACGCACTTTGCGCACATACGGGCTGGCGAGAGAACCAATCAGTTTCATAGATGCTTTAGGTCGAAAATTGGAAGGCGATTATAACATCGACGCCACGGAGAAGCCCGCCATTCTCGGCCAATCCGGCAACCGGCTCCAAGCCCCCGTACGGATGGTAAAATGACGGATTCCGTATATGCGCCGTTTTTGTATTTTCGGCAGCTTTTTCATTCACGTCATTGCGCTTGTCGCCCATCATCATGCCTCTTTCCGCACTCTCCGCTCTTTCACCGCTGGACGGCCGTTACGCTGCCAAAACCGACAAACTTCGCCCTATCCTGTCCGAGGCCGGCTTCATGCATCACCGCGTGAAAGTAGAAATTGCATGGCTGCAAGCTTTGTCGACGGCCGGCTTCGCCGAGATCAAGCCGTTTTCGGCCAGCGCCAATGCCTTGCTGAACAAGCTGACCACCGACTTCACCGAAGCCGATGCTCAACGCATCAAGGATATCGAAGCCGTCACCAACCATGACGTCAAGGCCGTCGAATACTGGCTGAAGGAACAGGTCAAGGACGTGCCAGAACTGGTCGCCGCCACCGAGTTCATCCACTTTGCCTGCACCTCGGAAGATATCAACAATACTTCACACGGCATGATGCTCAAAGCTGCGCGCGACACGGTGATGGTGCCTGCACTGCAGGCGCTGACCGCAAAACTGACGCAACTCGCGCACGACAATGCAGCGTTGCCGATGATGTCGCGTACGCACGGCCAGCCGGCCAGCCCGACCACGCTCGGCAAGGAAATGGCGAATGTCGTGGCACGCCTGAAACGCGCCATAGACCGCATCGCCGCTGTACAGATACTCGGCAAGATGAATGGTGCAGTCGGCAACTTCAATGCGCATTTGTCGGCCTATCCGCATACCGACTGGCAGGCATTCTCGAAAGACGTGATTGAAAACCGTCTCGGCCTGACCTTCAATCCATACACGATTCAAATCGAACCGCATGACTACATGGCTGAACTGTTCGATGCGATTGCACGCACCAACACCATCCTGCTGGATCTGAACCGCGATATCTGGGGCTACATCTCGCTCGGCTATTTCAAGCAATCGACCAAGGCCGGCGAAATCGGCTCGTCGACGATGCCGCACAAGGTCAACCCGATCGACTTTGAAAACTCCGAAGGCAATCTCGGCATGGCCAATGCCGTGCTGAAGCACATGGCAGAGAAGCTGCCGGTCTCGCGCTGGCAGCGTGATCTGACCGACTCCACCGTGTTGCGCAATATCGGTGTCGGCTTCGGCTACGCTTTGCTGGCTTACGACAGTTGCCTGCGCGGCTTGAACAAGCTGGAAGTCAATCCGGCACGCCTGGCAGAAGATCTGGATGAAACCTGGGAAGTATTGGCTGAACCGGTGCAAACCGTGATGCGCCGCTACGGCATCGAAAATCCGTATGAACAGTTGAAAGACCTGACGCGCGGCAAAGGCATCTCGAAAGAAGCGCTGCAGGAATTCATCGTCACACTGGCAATTCCGCAGGAAGCCAAGGATTTGCTGCTGGCGATGACGCCTGCCAATTACATCGGTTACGCGACCAAGCTGGCCAAGGAAATTTAAGCCACGTCCAATAGAAGCGCGCTGGCACCGGTAAAAAAACCGGCGCCAGCAGACTTCTATTTATTTTGCTATATTAGTCCTAACTTGAACTTATTATTAAAATGAAACTATGCGTTCATCCACGAACCGCTACTCGCTGACAGCCATTGCACTGCACTGGCTGATGGCCATCCTGATCATTGCCACCTTCCTGCTCGGGCTGACGATGGTCGATATTCCCGGCCTGACGCCAACCAAGCTCAAGTATTTTTCCTGGCATAAATGGCTGGGTGTGACCATCTTCGGTCTCGCCTGCCTGCGCCTGCTGTGGCGCCTGACGCATACGCCGCCAGCTTACGCCGCCGGCATGTCGGTCTGGCAGAAAAAGATGGCGAACGCAGCGCACGGCCTGCTGTATCTGCTGATTTTTGCAGTACCCGTGTCCGGTTATTTTTACAGCCTGGCCGCCGGCGTGCCGGTAGTGTATCTGGGCATCCTGCCTTTACCGGTATTCATTGCTCCCGATCCCGAACTGAAAGTCCTGCTCAAACAGGTCCATTACGCATGCAATGTCACGCTGCTGATCGTCTTCTGTCTGCATGTGCTGGGCGCGCTCAAGCATCAATTCATTGATCGCGATCGCACGCTGCAACGCATGCTTCCGTAAATACATTTTTCTCGAAAGGATAGTCCATGTTCCTCCGCTCCATTTCCGGCAAGACAAGTCGCTGGATTGCAATCGCAACTGTTTGCGTCGCACTGCCGGCCATTGCCGCTACCGCACTGAAAACCGATGCTGCAAAAAGCAGCGTCACGATCACCTTCAAGCAATTGAATGTCCCGGTCGATGCGAAATTCAAGAAATTCAATGCACAGATTTCGTACGACAGCACCAAACCGGAAACATCGAAAGCCAATGTCGAGATCGATATCGCCAGCTTCGATCTGGGCGATCCCGAGTACAACAAGGAAGTCATGAAGAAGGAATGGTTTAACGCCGCGCAATTCCCGAAAGCCAGCTTCGTCTCCAGCCAGATCAAGGCCGGTGCCGCCGGCAAACTCGATGTGACCGGCAAACTGAGCATCAAGGGCAAAACCACCGATGTCAGCTTCCCGCTGACAGTGAAAAAAGACGGTGCCAACCAGGTGTTTGAAGGCGTGTTGCCGATCAAGCGCTTGACCTACGCTATCGGTGAAGGCGAATGGAAAGATACCAGCATGGTGGCCGATGAAGTCACGATCAAGTTTCGCGTCGTTGCGGCGCAATAGCAGTACAACGCAACAAGCATTGCAGTAAAACCGCCTTATATTATTTAAATCCCACAGGAGTTATTGAATGAAATCCAAAATTGCACTGATCTGTTTGCTGGCCGCCAGCGCGACCTCCGCTTTTGCACAAACCTACACGATCGACCCTAGCCACACCTATCCAAGCTTTGAAGCCGACCACATGGGCATCTCGGTATGGCGCGGCAAGTTTGACAAAACCAGCGGCAATGTCGTGCTGGATCGCGCTGCGAAAACCGGTTCGCTGGATATCGTGATCGATGCCACCTCCATCGATTTCGGCCATGCCAAGATGAATGAACATGCAAAGAGCAAGGATCTGTTCAACGTCGAGAAATTCCCTACCGCGACCTACAAGAGCAAATCGATCAAGTTTGATGGCGACAAGCCTGTTTCAGTAGACGGCGAATTGACGCTGCTCGGCGTCACCAAGCCTGTGACACTGACGATCAACAAGTTCAAATGCATACAGCATCCAATGCTGAAACGCGAAGTCTGCGGCGCTGATGTATCCGCCGATTTCAAGCGCAGCGATTTCGGCCTGACCTACGGCATGAACTACGGCTTCTCGCCTGACGTCAAGCTGGCGATTCAGGTGGAAGCTGTCAAGGCAGACTAAGAGGAAATCGGCTATCTGTAAAAAGCCGGCGCAATTGTGGGCCGGCTTTTCATTTTGATTCGACATTGATATTTCATGACTGAACGCTATCTCCGCAGTATCCGTTTACTGGCTGAATGCTTCCACGCATTCGAGCGCCAATCGGGCGCCAATATACGCTGCCGAACCGGATTGACACCATCGCAGTTCGATATCGTGGCAACACTGGGCAATACGCCAGGCATGACATTCAAGGAGCTGGGCGAAAGAACGCTGATCACCAAAGGCACGCTCACTGGCGTGATCGACCGGCTGGAAGAAAAGGAGCTGGTCACGCGTGTGACGCATCTGGCAGACCGGCGCAGTACGCTGGTGCGATTGACTGCCAAGGGAGAAGCCGAATTCAAGCGCGTGTTTGCACCGCAAATCGCATTCGGCAAGCAATCTTTCGTCAACTATGACGAACAGGATTTCGATACGCTGGACAAGGAATTGACCAAGCTGCACGCAAACCTGACTGGACGTGCGCCAAAGGAAAAATACTGAGAAATACTGCTCCGGTGATACGCCGCATGCACAATAAAAAAGCCGGCAATTGCCGGCTTTTTGCTGTCTGCGCTACTTACACTACCGCGCCGTCATGTTCGTCTTTTTCCTTGATCGGCTTGATCAGGTCTTCACGTTTGACACCCAGCCACATTGCCAGCGCCGCTGCGACAAACACCGATGAGTAGATACCGAAGCAGATGCCGATCGTCAATGCGAGCGCAAAGTAATGCAGGGTCGGGCCACCGAGAAAGAACATCGACAACACCATCAACTGGGTTGAACCGTGCGTAATCAAGGTACGCGAAATCGTGCCGGTGATCGCGTGGTTCATCACGTCGGCCACCGCCATCTTGCCGTGCTTGCGATCACGGAAGGTTTCACGCACGCGATCGAACACGATCACTGATTCATTCACCGAATAGCCGAGCACCGCCAATATGCCCGCCAGCACCGTCAGCGAAAATTCCCACTGGAAGAAGGCGAAGAAGCCCAGGATGATCACGACGTCATGCAAGTTGGCAAAGATCGCTGCTACCGCATATTTCCATTCAAAACGAATCGCCAGGTAAATCATGACCCCGATTACCAGCATGCCCATCGCCATCAAGCCATCATGCGTCAACTCTTCACCAACCTGCGGTCCGACAAACTCGACCCGCTTCAGAGAAACCGTTTCATCCTGCGCTTTCAGTGCCGCCATCACTCGCTCGCTGACCTGTGCGGTGTTCACATTTTGCTGTACCGGCAACCGTATCAATACGTCTTGCGCGGTACCGAAACTCTGCACCTGCATATCGGTGTAACCCAGCTCGCCGAGCTTGGTGCGTACGCCCTCAATATTGGCCGGCTTCGGATAAGTGATTTCCATCACCGTACCGCCGGTAAATTCGATCGACAGATGCAAGCCCTTGTGCGCCAGAAAAAACACGGCGGCAACGAATGTCAGCACTGAAATCACGTTGAAAATCAGCGCATGGCGCATGAACGGGATATCTTTTTTGATGCGGAAAAACTCCATCACTTTCCTCTCATGGCGACCGCTGCATGGTGTCGCGCTTTACGCGTCGTGCCAGCGGTCTGTCTAAATACTAAGTCTTGCTCACTATGCTTGATCGGATATGCGACGGCATGCACATTGCACGCCGTCCATACATTATCAGTCGGTCGGCTTCCAGACCTGGCCGATCGATACCGATGTCAGTTTTTTCTTGCGGCCATACCAGAGATTGACGACGCCGCGCGATACAAATACGGCAGAGAAAATCGAGGTCAGAATGCCGAGACAATGCACGACGGCAAAACCGCGCACTGCACCGGAGCCAAAAATCAGCAAGGCCAGACCGGCAATCAATGTCGTCACGTTGGAATCAAGAATCGTCGCCCATGCACGCTCGAAACCCATCGCGATCGCAGTCTGCGGCGAATGCCCGGCCCGCAATTCTTCCCGTATCCGCTCATTGATCAGTACGTTGGCATCAATCGCCATACCGAGCGTCAGCGCAATCGCGGCGATACCCGGCAGCGTCAGCGTCGCCTGCAGCATGGACAGCAAGGCGATCAGCAGCATCACGTTGACACCCAGCGCAAACACACTGAAAAAGCCGAAGGCGCGGTAGTACAGAATCATGAAAATCGCGATGCCGATGAAACCATACAGCGTTGCATCAAAACCCTTCTTGATGTTTTCTGCGCCGAGTTGCGGTCCGATCGTGCGTTCTTCGATGATTTCCATCGGTGCTGCGAGCGAACCTGCGCGCAACAGCAAGGCCAGATCGCTGGCGGCTTCAGACGAACCCATGCCGGTAATCTGGAAGCGAGCGCCCAATTCGTCGCGTATCGTTGCAACCGTCAGCACTTCGCCCTTGTTTTTCTCGAACAGCACGATCGCCATCGCCTTGCCGACGCGCGAACGCGTTGCTTCGCGCATGCGGCGACCGCCGTCGCCGTTCAAATCGATACTGACGGAAGGCTGCTGATTCTGATCGAAACTGGCCGATGCGCTGGAGATGTATTCACCAGTGATGATAGGGTCTTTGTACAGAACCACCGGCGCATTCTTGCCGACCTTGAAGAGTTCGGAACCGAATGGAATCGTCGCCGTGTCTTCCGTGCCGCGGGTGACTGTTTCATCGACCAGGCGCACTTCCAGTGTTGCTGTTTTACCGATGATGTCCTTGGCACGCGAAACGTCCTGCACACCAGGCAACTGGACGACGATGCGATCAGCACCCTGACGCTGGATCAATGGCTCGGCCACACCCAGTTCATTCACCCGCTTGGACAAGGTAGTGATATTTTGCTGCACGGCGTCTTCCACCGTCTGCTTCAAGGCAGTCGGTTGCAGCGCGCCCACCAGCTTGAGTTCCTCGCCACTGCCGGCATCGGTCAGCAGCAACTCACGCAACTCGTCGCCCAGCGCGGTACGTGCCTTGGCACGGGTGTCGGCATCGCGGAACAAGATTTCGATGTTGTCGCCATTGCGGGCAATACCGGCATGACGCACGTTCTTGTCGCGCAGGATGGCACGCGCGCTGGCCTGCAAGCCGAGCACGCGCTTGTTCATGACAGCCTTGGTATCAACCTGCATCAGGAAGTGCACGCCACCGCGCAGATCGAGGCCCAGATACATGGGCGCCGCGTGCAGGCTTTGCAGCCATGCAGGCGTATTCGGCAACAGATTGAATGCGACCAGATAGGTTGGATCGGTCGGATCGAGATTCAGGTTGCTTTCCAGCAGGCCCTTGGCCTTGAACTGGACATCGGTATTCGGGAAACGCACGCGCACCGTACCTTGCGTGCCTATCGTTTCGTACACCATCCCATCGGACTGGAGACCGTTTTTTTGCAGCACTTGCTCAACCTGCGTCATCAGGGAGCTGTCTACCTTGACCGTAGCCTTGGCGCTGCTGATTTGCACAGCCGGCGACTCACCGAAGAAGTTCGGTATCGTATACAACGCACCCAACAGCAGGGCGATGACGATCGTAATGTACTTCCAGAGGGGATAGCGATTCATATTGTTTCAGGGTTCAGGGTGGAACGTCAGACAAAAATCAACCCCACATCCGGCCAGCGGAGGTGGGGCAGTTAACCCATTACAGCGACTTGATCGTACCTTTTGGCAACAGGGTCGTGATCGCGCTTTTTTGCAGGACCAATTCCGTGCCTTCCTGGACTTCGATCGACACGTAGACATCCGATACCTTGGTGACTTTGCCGAGTACGCCGCCGGATGTAACGACTTCATCGCCGCGCGTGACCGCTTCCACCATCAGCTTGTGTTCTTTCTGACGTTTCATCTGTGGACGTATCATCAGGAAATACAGCGCCACAAACATCAAGAGAATAGGGATGAACTGAGTCAGACTGCCCATGATGCCGCCGGCTGCCGGCGCTGCTGCGTATGCGTTGGAAATAAACACGGAATGCTCCAGGTTGTTGTAATAAATAAGTCGGTTATTCTAGCACTGGAAGAATACTTTCCAGTGCTCTGTGGGAATTAGCGAAATACAGGCTAGGCGCCGCGTGCCCGATCAGCATGAAATTGCTTCACAAACAGCTGGAAACGCCCTTCGCTAATGGCTTCCCGCATTTCGCGCATCAAATCCAGGTAGTAATGCAGGTTATGGATCGTATTCAGACGCGCACCCAAAATCTCGCCGGTGCGGTGCAAATGATGCAGATAGGCGCGCGAAAAATTGCGGCAGGCGTAACAGCCGCAACTGGCATCCAGCGGTTGCTTGTCATCCTTGTAACGCGCATTCTTGATCTTGATATCGCCAAAGCGCGTAAACAGCCAGCCGTTGCGCGCATTCCGCGTCGGCATCACGCAATCGAACATATCGATGCCGTTGGACACCCCCGCCACCAGATCTTCCGGCGTACCGACGCCCATCAAATAGTGCGGCTTGTTGGCCGGCAGGCGCGGACCTACGTGTTCCAGCACGCGCATCATGTCTTCCTTCGGTTCGCCTACCGACAGGCCGCCGATCGCCACACCGTGGAAATTGATCTCTTCCAGCCCGGCCAGCGATTCATCGCGCAAATGCTCGAACATGCCGCCCTGCACGATGCCAAACAGCGCATTCGGGTT
Source organism: Herminiimonas fonticola (assembly GCF_040395855.1). GTDB lineage: Bacteria > Pseudomonadota > Gammaproteobacteria > Burkholderiales > Burkholderiaceae_D > Oxalicibacterium > Oxalicibacterium fonticola_A. The sequence goes on from NZ_JBEBPO010000047.1 coordinate 11,259, forward strand.
TTCTTCGCGGTTGAATTCATCCAGCGAACGCCGGGCCCAGCGCAAGGACATGCGCATCGATTTCGCCGCTTCGTCAGCCGTCGCAGGACGACCGTCGATTTCATACGGCGTGCATTCATCGAACTGCATGACGATATCGGAATTCAATACGCGCTGAATCTGCATCGATACTTCCGGCGACAGGAATAATTTATCGCCATTGATAGGCGAAGAAAAATGCACGCCCTCTTCGGTGATCTTGCGCATTTCGCCGAGTGAAAATACCTGGAAGCCGCCGGAATCGGTCAGGATAGGTTTGTCCCAGCCCATGAACTCGTGCAAGCCGCCGAACTTGGCGATGATGTCATTGCCCGGGCGCAGCCACAAATGGAAGGTATTGCCGAGAATGATCTGTGCATCGATCTCTTTCAATTCCAGCGGCGACATCGCCTTGACGGAACCATAAGTGCCGACCGGCATGAAGATAGGCGTTTCGATCACGCCGTGATTGACGGTCAGCTGGCCGCGTCGTGCGTTGCCATCGGTTTTGAGTAATTTGAAATTCAGCATGGAGGCATTCTGGTTAAAAACATCGCATCGCCGTAACTGAAAAAGCGATAGCGTTGTGAAATGGCGTGTTGATAAGCGGCGCGGATTGCATCGTAACCGGCAAAGGCCGACACCAGCATCAGCAGCGTGGATTTCGGCAAATGGAAATTGGTGATCAGGCGCGTCACCGTCTTGAAGGTGTAGCCGGGCGTGATGAACAAACGCGTATCCGCACTGCCTGCCTGCAGGCTGCCGCTTTGCGACGCCGACTCCAGCGCACGCATGCTGGTGGTGCCGACTGCAACAATGTTGTGACCGGCAGCTTGCGTGGCGCGCACCGCATCCACCGTTTCTTGCGAAATCGTGTACCACTCGCTATGCATATTATGCTCGGCCAGATTCTCATTGCGCACCGGCTGGAAAGTGCCGGCGCCTACATGCAAGGTCACATACGCAAACTGCACATCTCTAGCCTTCAGAGTATCCAGCAAGGCTTGATCGAAATGCAAACCCGCTGTCGGCGCCGCCACCGCACCCGGCGTTTTGGCGTACACGGTTTGATAACGTGTTTCGTCGTAGGCATCGGCCGCATGTTCGATATACGGCGGCAAAGGCAGCCGGCCATGTGCTTCTATCAGCTCGAACACATCACCCGGGAATTGCAGTTCGTAGAATTCCCCCACGCGTGCACCGACGATCACATCGAAGGCATCGGCCAGACGAATTGACATACCCTGCACTGGTGATTTCGAGGCGCGGATTTGTGCATGCACATGAGCCGAGTCGATCACGCGTTCGACCAATACTTCGACCTTGCCGCCGGTTTCCTTGACGCCGAAGAAACGCGCTTTCAATACACGGGTATCGTTGAAGACCAGCAGATCGCCGGGCGCCAGCAAATCGACAATGTCGGCAAACGCGCGATCGATCATTGCATCCGGCAGTACCTGCAACAGACGCGATGCGCTGCGTTCAGCCAGCGGCGTTTGCGCAATCAATTCTTGCGGCAGTTCAAAATCGAAATCGGAAAGTGAATACATACGGCTTAATGAAGGAAGAATAGCGTCGGCAGTTGTCCGTTCACACATACAAATTTATCCCTGTTTGCATGCAATCGCGCGACAGAACTGCTATGGTTGCAAAGCTTGCCGGAGTGGCCATATTTCATTTCATGGTCTACGCAAAGAACAGCGTTCAAAAAACGCCTGACTTCTTGTTTATCCGGACATCGCAAAACCCGCTATTTTACGCCTTGCCGCCCCATTTTCGGCCCGATATGCCTGTATTGAAGAAAAAGCCCGCTGATTTTGCAAAAAACGCCAGCAAAGTCGCTGCTAAAGCTGCCACCAAAACTGCTGCCCCTGCGGCAACCACGCGCGCAGCCAAAATCGATGACAAGCTGATCAAGCTCGGGCTGCGCTCCGACATCGACAAGGTTTTGCATCTGCCCTCGCGCTACGAAGATGAAACCGAGATCAAGACCATCAGCGAAGCCGGCTTCATCTTTGGCCGTTCGATTCAAGTAGAAGGCGTCGTCACTTCATGCGAAGTCGCGTTCCGCCCACGCCGCCAGTTGGTCGTGACGATTGCGGACGACTCCGGCCAACTGGTGATGCGCTTCCTGAATTTTTACGGTAGCCAGGTCAAGCAGATGGCCGAAGGCAATCGCGTGCGTGCGCGCGGCGAAGTGCGGCACGGTTTCTTCGGCGCAGAGATGGTGCACCCTTCCTACAAGATGGTGACAGAAGGTGCGCCGCTGCCATCGGCATTGACACCGGTTTATCCGGCCGGCGAAGGCCTGTCGCAAACGCTGCTGCGCAAAACCATCATCGATGCAATGGCGCGTATCGAATGGCGCGATACCTTATCGGAACCATTGCGCGCCTCGCTCGACCTGATGCCCTTCGAACCGGCAGTACGCCTGTTGCACAATCCGCCACCCGATATCGATGAAAGCGCACTGGCCGACCGTTCACATGCAGCCTGGGTGCGCATGAAATTCGACGAATTGCTGGCGCAGCAATTGTCGATGAAGCGTGCACAGATCGCGCGTCGTGAAAAAGGTGCGGCTGTATTGCCGATTGTCGGAAAATTATCCAAGGCATTTTTAAAGCAGCTGCCATTTTCACTGACACGTGCACAGCAACGCGTGCTTGAAGAAATCCGCTCTGACCTGCAGCAATCCTTCCCCATGCAAAGATTACTGCAGGGTGACGTCGGCAGCGGCAAAACCGTGGTCGCCGCGCTTGCAGCAGCGCAGGCTATCGATAGCGGCTTCCAGGCAGTGCTGATGGCACCGACAGAAATTCTGGCCGATCAGCATTTCCGCAAGATTGCCGGCTGGATGGAACCGCTCGGCGTGAACGTTGCATGGCTGACCGGCAGCCTGAAGAAAAAAGAAAAACTGGAAGCCAAGACGCGCATCGAATCTGGCGAAGCGCAATTGATTATCGGCACGCATGCGTTGATACAGGAAGACGTGCAATTTTCAAAACTTGGTTTGGTGATTGTCGATGAACAGCATCGCTTCGGCGTCGGTCAGCGACTGGTCTTGCGCAACAAAGGACTGGATGCCAGCGCCGCATCCGCCAAACAAAAAATCCCGCACCAACTGATGATGTCGGCCACACCGATTCCACGCACGCTGGCGATGACTTACTACGCCGATCTGGAAGTGTCCGTCATCGATGAACTGCCGCCGGGACGCACACCTATCGTCACTCGCGTCATCGATCAGAATCGTCGCGATGAAGTCATCGCTCGCGTACATGCTGCTGCACTCGAAGGACGGCAGGTGTATTGGGTCTGTCCATTGATTGAAGAATCGGAAGCGCTGCAATTACAGACAGCGACCGATACGCATCAGACACTGGTTGAAGCACTACCGGATTTGCAGGTCGGGCTTGTACACGGCCGCATGAAGCCGGCAGAAAAGCAGCAGGTGATGGATGCCTTCACGCGCGGCGAAGTACACGTGCTGGTCGCCACCACCGTGATCGAAGTCGGCGTCGATGTACCGAATGCATCGCTGATGGTGATCGAACATGCAGAACGTTTCGGCCTGTCGCAATTGCATCAATTGCGCGGTCGGGTCGGGCGCGGCAGTGCAGCCAGCGTATGCCTGCTACTTTATCAGGGCCCGCTCGGCATGATCGCCAAACAGCGCCTGCGCATCATGCGCGAATCGACCGATGGTTTTGAAATTGCACGCAAGGATCTGGAAATACGCGGCCCCGGCGAATTTCTCGGAGCGCGCCAGTCTGGCCAGGCAATGTTACGTTTTGCCGATCTGGAAACCGATCAGTGGCTGGTCGATCGCGCACGCGATGTGGCACAGACATTGTTGCGCGACGACCCCGTGACAGTAGCGGCCCATCTGGCACGCTGGCTGGGTGCGCGCGAAGATTATCTGAAGGTATAGAATGAACGCTTCGCAAGTCCACTGCACGAGATTAGCCAGAAGATGACACTTACCGAACTCAAATACATAGTCGCCGTCGCCCGCGAAAAACATTTTGGTCATGCTGCCGAAGCCTGCCACGTCGCACAACCAACCTTGTCGGTCGCCATCAAGAAGCTGGAAGATGAACTGGGCGTCACGCTGTTTGAACGTGGTGGCAGCGAAATTTCGATGACACCGCTAGGCGTACAAATCGTTGCGCAAGCCGAACGCGTGCTGGAACAAACCGCCGCCATCAAGGAAATCGCCAAGCAGAACAAGGACCCGCTGGCTGGCCCGTTCCGTCTCGGCATCATCTACACCATCGCACCGTATCTGCTGCCGCCACTGGTCAAGGCCATGATAGATCGCGTGCCGCAAATGCCGCTGGTGCTGCAGGAAAATTTCACCGTCAAGTTGCTCGAACTATTGCGCCAGGGCGAACTCGACGCAGCCATCGTCGCGCTGCCGTTTCCCGATCAGGGCCTGCTGGTGCAACCTGTCTATGACGAACCGTTTGTCGTGGCAGTGCCGAAAAATCATGCATGGGCCGAACGCAGCAGCGTGAGTACCGATGATCTGAAATCCGAAACCATGCTCCTGCTCGGCAACGGTCACTGCTTCCGCGATCAGGTGCTGGAAGTCTGCCCGGAAATGTCGCGCTTCTCGACTACCGGCGACGGCATCGCGCGCTCTTTTGAAGGCTCGTCGCTGGAAACCATACGCCATATGGTCGCGTCCGGCATAGGCATCACCGTGCTGCCGCAAGCTTCGGTGCCCGACATGCACGTCAAAGACGGCATGCTGCGCTACCTCCCTTTCGTTCAGCCCGGCCCGTCGCGACGCGTGGTGCTGGTATGGCGTAAAAGCTTTACGCGCGGCGCGGCGATCGAAGCCGTCAGACAAGCCATGCTGTCCTGTGATTTGTCCGGCGTGACGATGCTGCCTGACGAGCCGCTGTCTGAAGGCTGACTTCCTGCGCGCTTCAATATGCCGCGCTCCATTTACACAATCAACATCGTCTCATGAATCGTCTGCAACTGTATTTCCGGCTCGTTCGTCTCAACAAACCCATAGGCATACTGCTGCTGCTATGGCCCACCTTGTGGGCCTTGTGGCTGGCGTCGGACGGCAAACCCGATTGGACGCTGGTCGCGATTTTCACACTGGGCACGATCTTGATGCGCTCGGCCGGTTGCGCGATCAACGACTATGCCGATCGCGATTTCGACAAGCATGTACGACGCACGGTAGATAGGCCGGTGACCAGCGGAAAAATCCAGCCGCGTGAAGCATTGCTGGTGGCGCTGGTGCTGGCACTACTTTCTTTCGCATTGATCTGGCCGCTCAATACGCTGACCAAACAGCTGTCGATTGCAGCTGTCATCATTGCCGGCACTTATCCCTACTTCAAACGCTTCTTTGCGATCCCGCAAGCCTATCTCGGCATTGCTTTCGGTTTCGGCATCCCGATGGGATTTGCTGCGGTACAAAACACGGTGCCGGCAGCGGCATGGTGGCTGCTGGTGGCGAATGTATTCTGGGCGGTTGCCTACGATACCGAATACGCAATGGTCGATCGCGAAGACGATTTGAAGCTGGGCATGAAAACCTCGGCCATCACCTTCGGCCGCTACGATGTCGCCGCCGTCATGTTTTGCTATGCAGTGACGCTGGGACTTATTTTTATCGTCGGCTGGCAATACGGTTTGCGTACCTGGTTTGCTACTGGAATGCTGATTGCCACCGGCTGCGCGATCTATCACTACACGCTGATCCACGAGCGCGAACGCGCAGGCTGCTTTGCCGCGTTCCGCCACAACAACTGGCTGGGCGCCGCCATCTTCGGCGGCGTGGTGCTCGACTATCTGATACGCTAACTGCGCGCCAGCAGATTCATTTCTCGCTTCCGGTTTTATTGATTTGATGACCTGGCAATACAACACTTCGCGGAGATCCTCGCGAAATACTGAGGCCAATGCGCACTCGAAGCCGGACATGGAATCCATCACCACGTGTTAGCCTTCATGCGTGACCGATAAAGGCAACCAACCGAAAACGGAAACTCACATGACATCCCGCATCCACTTTAGTGACGTACAGGAATATGTGCTGGTAACAGGAGCAAGCGGCTTTATAGGCAAACTGCTGGTAAGGGCACTGGTGGAAGATGGTCAGCACGTCACCGTGTTGACCAGGCATCCGGAAAAAACTGCACGAAAATTTGATGACACCGTTACCTGCATCGCCAGCTTGGATGAATTGCCGGCAACGCAACGCGTGGATGTCATCATCAATCTTGCCGGCGCACGCATACTGGGATGGCGCTGGAGCGCTGCGCGCAAGCGCGTATTGCGTCTGAGCCGCATAGGCACGACACAAAAGCTTGTGAGCTGGATCGCGCAGGCCGTACACAAACCCCGGCTCTTGCTGTCAGCATCGGCCATCGGTTATTACGGAATACAGGCGCGGGAAGATACTGCCTTGCTGGCTGAAACAGACATGCCGCAAGCGGTATTCATGTCCGAACTTTGCCAGGAGTGGGAAGCGGCTGCGCATGCAGCCAGCCAGTATGGCGTGCAGGTGAAATGCATGCGCTTCGGGCTAGTGCTCGGCAAGGAAGGTGCATTGCCTATGATGATGTTACCGATCAGGCTGGGATTGGGCGGCCCCTTGGGCGATGGCCGGCAATCGCTATCGTGGATACATGTAGAAGACTTGCTGCGCGCCATCGCGCATCTGTGGAAAATGCAAACCAGGCCGCAGGCTAGTGATAGCCAAAACAATACGCAGAATGCAATCGCGGCATACAATTTCACTGCGCCGGAGGTCGTTACGCAGGCAGTCTTCAGCAAGACGGCGGCACACCTGGTGCATCGCCCATGTTTTTTCCCGACTCCGGCCATCCTGATGCGGCTGCTGTTGGGCGAACAAGCGGACCTGCTGCTGGAGGGACAACGTGTGACTTCGGCTCGACTGCAGGCGAGCAGTTTTGAATTTACTTATCCCGATGTGCGCAGCGCCCTGCAAAATATTTTCTATGGAAAGGAAAACAGCCTAGCCTGATAGGCTGTCAATTTACGTGGCACAGACAGTGCGGCATCTGAAATCACGCATTGCAAATATGCCTTGCAATCTTAGCAATACTGCACTTAGAGTCATGGTTTTCTTGCCGCTTGGCACGCTGAAACAAACAAATGTTGTTGACTCTCCTGTTTTTTACAAGGCACAAACCACAGAAAATGATTGCCCGGCGTTCCCGCACATGCATACATGCACGAACAACTCTTGAGCTTCGGCTGCAACCGCCATGAATGTTGATCTTCCTTCAAGCGCGCTGGCACATATTGCACACAATGCGCCTTTGATGCAGACGCTAAGCTGCATTGCCAGCGACATTGAAAATAAAAATCCCGAAATAATGATTGCCGTTCTCCT
>NZ_JBEBPO010000048.1:0-18482 GCF_040395855.1 Herminiimonas fonticola
CACGCAAGGGCGTCAGCTGCCGCTCGGCCAGCTTCGATTCCAGCCCGCCCTTGAATACCGCTTCAAACAACGAACATTGCCATTGCCCGGCAAACGCACCCAGCGTTTCCAGCGTCGATTGACCGACGCCGCGCTTGGGCGTCGTCACTGCACGGATGAATGCCGGATCGTCGTCCTGATTGGCAACCAAACGCAGATAACTGATGATGTCCTTGATCTCGGCTCTATCGAAAAAACTCTGGCCGCCGGAGATCGTGTACGGAATTCTTTCCTTGCGCAGCGCCTGCTCGATCACGCGCGACTGATGATTACCGCGATACAGGATCGCGTAATCGGAAAATTTCGCACGCCGCTCGAAACGATGCGCAGACAGCATGATGGCAATCTGCTCGGCTTCCTGATCGTCGTCCTGCATGCCCATGACCTTGACCGGATCGCCGAGGCCGTGTTCGGACCACAGGGATTTTTCAAACAGCTTGGGATTGTTGCCAATCACCGAGTTGGCGGCTTGCAGGATGCGCGTGCTGGAACGGTAATTCTGTTCCAGCTTGACGACTTTCAGGTCAGGGAAATCGACCTGCAGCTGCTTCAGGTTTTCTATTGTCGCGCCGCGCCAGGCGTAGATCGCCTGATCGTCGTCACCCACCGCCGTGAACATCGGCTTCTTGCCGATGCCGGTGACCAGCAGCTTGACCAGTTCGTACTGGCAGGTATTGGTATCCTGGTATTCATCAACCAGCAGGTAACGCAGCTTGCGCTGCCATTTGTCGCGCACCGCTTCATTGCCGCGAAACAGTTCGACCGGCAGCCGGATCAGATCGTCGAAATCGACCGCCTGATACGCCGACAGCGTGGCGACATAACTGCGATAAATCCGCGCAGCTTGCGCCTCGTCCTCATCCCTGGCCTGATTCAGCGCAGTGTCGGGATCGATCAGGCCGTTTTTCCATAGCGAGATCGCGGTCTGGATGCGGCGCACCAGCTGTTTATCGGTCGTGATGGCCATATCCTGCACCAGCGAAAAACAGTCGTCGCTGTCCATGATGGAGAAACGATCCTTCAGCCCCAGTTCCTTCGCTTCCTGACGCAGGATTTTCACGCCGAGCGAATGGAAGGTGCTGACCGTCAGCTGCTTGGCCTGCTTCGGTTCCTTCAGCAGTTTGGCGATACGCTCCTGCATCTCCAGCGCCGCCTTGTTGGTAAAGGTCAGTGCCGCGACATGCCTGGCTTCGTAGCCGCAATCCTCTATCAGATGCGCAATCTTTTGCGTGATGACGCGCGTCTTGCCCGAGCCGGCACCGGCCAGCACCAGACAGGGGCCATCCATGTACTTGATGGCTTCGCGCTGGGGTGCGTTGAGGCCGTGCGCGGATGAATGGGGAGACGAGGACATCAGAAGAAAAGCAGGAACGGAAAGCAGCCCATTGTATCAGCGCAGGGCCCGCCGCCGGCGTCATTCCGGCAGGCCTTGTCATTTGCACAGCGATGATTGCCGTACAGGCAACTCAGCCGATATTGACGCGCCCTGCCGGATATTCGATCGCCCGACCGCGCGGATTGGCCAGCATGAATGCCAGCGTCAGCGGCCCGACCCGGCCTATCAGCATCAGCACCATCATCATGCATTGGCCGGCAATCGAGAGCCCCGGTGTGACGCCGCGCGACAGGCCGGTGGTCGACACCGCCGAAATGACTTCAAATGCCAGATCGATGAAACGACCGTCTTCCGTCAGCATCAGGACAAAAGTGCCGGTCACGACGCACAGCACCGCGATGAGGGTGATCGCCAGTGCGCGCACGATCATGGCCGTTTCTATGCTGCGGCCCAATACAACCGGCACTTTTTGCTGGCGCAGGAAGGCCCGCGTCGCCACCAGCAGGACAATGAAGGTGGTCAGCTTGATACCGCCGCCGGTAGAACCGCTGCCGGCGCCGATGAACATCAGCATCATGATGAAAAATGCGCTGACTGGCCGCAAGGCGGCCGTATCCATGGTGGTGAAACCGGATGAGCGCGGCGCCACCGCCTGGAACCAGCTGGCCCACAATTTTGCGCCCCAGCCATGCAGGGCCCCCAGCGTATCGGGATTGCCGTATTCCAGCAGCAGCAAGACCAGCATGGCAAGCAGGTTGATGACGACGGTGCCGATCAGCATCAGGCGCGTATTCAGCGTCAGCTCGCGGAAGCGTTTTCTGGCGCGCAGATCGGCAATCACGGCAAAACCGATGCCGCCGGAAATGAATAAAAATGAAATCACCAGATTGATCAGCGGGTTGGCTACATAGTCTGCCAGACTGTTCGATGCCAGACCGAAACCGGCATTGTTGAACGCCGACACGGCATGAAAAAAACTGTAGAACAAACCCTTCGACCAGCCCATTTCCGGCACCCACTGTATGGCCAGCAGCAAGGTGCCCAGCAGTTCCGTCAACACGATAAAGCCGAACAGCACGCGCAGCAGATGCTGCAAGTCGATACTGCCGCTTTGATTGAATGCATCCTGCATCGCGGCACGGTTGCGCAAGGTCAGGCGGCCACTGGTCAAATGAATGATGAGCACGCCGAAGGTCAGCAAACCGATGCCGCCCAGCTGTATCAGACCCAGCACTACCCACTGTCCGAACAGCGTGAAATGACTGCCGACATCGAGCACCGTCAGGCCGGTAATCGTGGCCGCCGAGACGGCCGTGAACAAGGCTTGCATCCACGACGTCGGTGCATGGCTCGCCATCGGCAATTTCAGCAGCACTGCGCCCAGCAGCGACAGGCCGACAAACGACAGGATCAACGCCTGCGGCGGCGTCAGGTGCAGTACGCGCCGTCTGACCTGTCGCTTGACTTGCCGGTACAACAGCGGCGGTTGATACCCGCGCCTCATAACAGGGCCGAAATACCGCGCAGATTGTCGAGCGTTCCCGCCATCACCAATTGATCGCCGGGCCGGAAGATATAGTCGCCCGGCGGTGAAGTCAGCAGTTCACGCTGATGCTTGACCAGCAGCAGCTGCACGCCGCGCTCGCCCAGTTGCAGTGCAGCGACGGCTTGTCCGACCAGTTTCTCCGAGGCCCGCACTTCCACTGTAAACAGATCGTGGCCCATGCTGATGTAATCAACCACTTCCGGATACATCATCGCGTGCGCCAGGCGCAAACCCATTTCATGTTCCGGATGCACGATGTGATCGGCACCCAGTTTGTGCAGGATGCGATGATGATTGTGATTCAGCGCCTTGGCCCACACTTCCGGTTTTGGCATGTTCTTGACGGTCAGCGTCACCAGAATATTGGCTTCCAGATCCTCGCCAATTGCGACCACCACCGCATCGCAATCCTGCACGCCAAGATCGCGCAAGGTATCTTCATTGCGCGCATCGGCCACCACTGCCTGCGTGATGTCATCGGCAATGTCATTGACGTGCGCCGGATCAAGGTCGATGCCAAGCACATCATTGCCCAGCCGGGCCAGTTCGCGCGCGACGGTAGAACCGAAGGCGCCCAATCCGATAACAGTAAAAGTGCGTTTCATGTGCAATGTTTGATGCGCTGTGCAGGCGCAAGCAGGAAAGATGATGGGCCATTAAAACATAATTGAACGCGGCAAATCGCCCAATATCATGCAGAATGTGCGGCAGTTCACGTCCGGTCGTGCAATCTGCACAGTACAATAACAAGCGGAGCCAAATCACTGGGCGCTCTGCGTGACCAGCCGTTCCATCTATCCCTCATTCAAGAAACCGTACGCCATGCAATTCCAGCATCTGATTGAAATCAACGATCCCCTCAATCCACTGATCAATACGCTGACACGCGCCCAGCTGTGGCGCGGACTGGTGCTGCGCGCGGAAGCGCCCAAGCTCTTCGTGCCGTGGCTGGATGAATGCGATTTGGGCGAGCGCAATGGTGCCGTACTGTCGCGTACCCTGCGCTACAACGCACTGCTGATCCATGATCGCGTCACCTTTACGCCGCAGGAAACCGTGCATTATGAAGTGCCGGCCCAGGGCGATATTCCGGCTTCGAGTCTGCGGGTAACAATAGAGGAACCGCAACCGGACGCACTGTTTGTCCGCTTTGCGTACGATAGCGCGCAAAGCGACGACGACATGGATGCCTTCTATAACGAGTTTCGTTGCTCGGCCTATCAGGAAGCCGATATCGACACGATACGCATCATTCGACAGCTGGCAGAAGAAGGACGACTGGAATTGCCGGTGTGAGCATGCGTCATCCACAATAAAAAACGCCGGGCATGCCCGGCGTTTTGTTTTTCATGCGTAAAAATTAATCAACCTTGATTGAATTCTTGACGGATTTGATGCCGGCAGTTTTCTTGGCGATGTCGCCTGCCAGATATTTCTGCCAGTCGTTCTTGGCGGCACCGGACAAGGTCACTGCGCCATCAGTGGTAGCGGCAGCAGTAATTTTTGTGCCGCTCAATTGCGCTTCTTTGCCCAAGGCAGCGGTAACGGCCTTGGTCAAGGCTGCATCTGCAGCCGCTGCTGGCGCAGCTGCTGGTGCGGCAGCTTTCGGAGCTTGCGCTTCCGTCGTTGCACAACCGGCCAGGACTGCGGAAAAAACAACCAGTGCCAAAGCGCTGTGAATCTGTTTCATAGTGTGCTCCTCTATATTTGTTTTGGTATTTATTAGTTTTTGGTACAGCCATAGTGTTGAAAGCCAAAACTGCTTCCGGAATTAGTATAGCCACAGCATTTGCGAAAAGGGGAACAGTTCGCGCTATTTTTTTTGCCGAAATTGACCTTGATCAGCCTCTATCGCCGCTTATGTAGTCTGTCAGCAACACCACTTGTCGACAACCAGGCATTAACCGTCAGCACCGCTCAAAAGAACAGCTGATTGCTGCGTTGCAGCGTACCCATTATCCTCAGGCGAGGATCAGCGCTTGCGGCGCCAGGGCGGCAATTCCTTCCCGCGTGGCGACGAATTCCGGCCGCGGCGCCAGACCGCCTTTCGGTGCCTCCAGTTGATTGGCGACGCTGTTATAGACGAAGAACACATTGCTGCGCGGATAGGGCGTGATGTTGCCGTTGGAGCCGTGCATCGTATTGCAGTCGAAGAAAACCACCGAGCCAGCCTTGCCTGCGCACGACTTGATGCCACCCATGTCGGCCAGATAACGCAACAGAATCTGATCCGGCACGCCGACATCCTGTTTCTTCAATGAAGTCTTGTAATTTTCATCCGGCGTCTCGCCCATGCATGAAACATAGTGATGATGCGAGCCGGGAATCAGCATCAAGGGCCCGTTGCAATCGCTGTTGTCGGTCAACAGTATCGAACAACTCAATGCGCGCATCGCCGGCATGCCGTCTTCGCTATGCCAGGTCTCAAAATCGGAATGCCAGTAAAACTCCTTGCCGGAAAATCCCGGTTTGTAATTGATGCGCGATTGATGAATATAGACTTCGCTGCCGAGAATTTCGCGCGCCACATTCAGCACGCGCGGATCGCGCACCAGATTGGCAAAGATTTCATTCAATCTATGTACATTGAAGATCGACCGCACCTCGCCGCTGCCAGGTTCAGCGATGACTTCCTTGCGACCGGCATGCGTAAATTCCTCGCGCATGCTTTGCATCGCATCGTACAGATAGGCGACTTCTTCCTGATTGAACAGTTCGGGCATCAGCAAGAATCCATTCTGTTCATACGAAGCACGCTGCGCAGTCGTCAAACGCGCATTGCGTTCTTCCTGTCCAGTATGTTCGTAGACGACGGGATCATGGCGCGCGAGTATCGCAGCGCTGTTCTGCGTGCGTGTGGGGTAAGCGTCCTGGGAAAACATCATCATCTCCTTAGGCCTGGGCCGCGCCGGTTTTGGCTTGCCTGGCAACCGCTGCTTTTGCAATTTCCGTCGCGGGAGCGTAAACACCATTCTCATCATGCGTTTCGTCACCCACCAGCGGCGGATTGAAGGTACAGATCAGATGCAGATCAGTCTCTGCGCGCAACCAGTGTTCATCATTCTTGTTGAGTGCATACAGGGTGCCAGGTTCGATGCGGAAGATTTCGCCGGAAGGGATCAATTCAACCGAACCGACGCCTTCGACGCAGTACACGCCTTCCAGGTGATGCTGATACCAGATGCGGGTTTGCGTGCCGGCGTAAATCACCGTGTGATGCATGGAGAAACCCATACCGTCTTCCTGCAGCAACAGACGACGGCTGCACCAGTTTTGCGCCTTGATGTCGCGCGGCGTATCGATAATTTCCTTCAGTGTACGTACGATCATGCTGTCACCTCGGCATTCGATTCGATGCGCGATTTTGTTTGTTCACTGACGGCTTCAGCCACTGCGTGCTCGAGAATATCCAGACCTGCCAGCAGGGTTTCCTGTTCGATTGTCAATGGCATCAACAGTTTGACGACTTCATCTTCACCGCCTGAAGTTTCGATGATCAAGCCGTTCTGGAAGGCGATAGCAGTAATGCGATCGGCCAATGCAGGGTCAGTACAGGCAATCCCCTGCATCATGCCGCGACCACGACGCGTGAGTTTGGCATGCGGATAGCTATCGACCAGCTTGTCGAGAAAGACTTCTATCGTCAGCGCCTTCTTTTGTATCGCGCTCTGGAATTTGTTATCGCTCCAGTAATGTTCCAGCGCCGCTGTCGCAGTGACGAAAGCCATGTTGTTGCCGCGGAAGGTACCGTTATGCTGGCCCGGCTTCCATACATCCAGCTCCGGCTTCATCAACACCAAAGCCATAGGCAGACCGAAACCGGACAATGATTTGGACAGCGTAACGATATCGGGCTTGATGCCGGCCGGCTCAAAGCTGAAGAAGGTACCGGTGCGACCGCAACCGGCTTGAATGTCATCGACGATCAACAGAATTTCGTGGCGCTTGCACAGTTGTTCCAGTTTCTTCAACCAGTTCATGCCGGCGACATTCAAACCACCTTCGCCTTGTACACATTCGACGATGATAGCCGCCGGCAGATCGACACCACTGCTTGGATCGGCAATCAGCTTGTCGAGCATCGCGATCGTGTCGATGTTCATGCCGAAATAGCCGGAATACGGCGCGCGATGCACGTCGGTAAGCGAGACGCCTGCCGCATCGCGGAATTTGCGATTGCCTGTCAGCGCCAGCGAACCCAGCGACACGCCGTGGAAGCCGTTGGTAAACGAGATCACCATCTGGCGACCCGTCACATTCCGTGCAAGCTTGATCGCTGCTTCCACCGCATTGGTACCGGTCGGGCCGGTGAACTGCAATTTGTATTGCATGTTGCGCGGCTTCAGCACATGACTTTCAAACGTTTGCAGGAAATTTTTCTTCGCGCTGGTTGCCATATCCAGACCGTGCACGATGCCGTCTTCTGCCAGGTATTCGACGATAGCCTGCTTCATCACCGGATTGTTGTGGCCGTAGTTCAGGGTGCCGGCGCCGGCCAGAAAATCGATATACGTGTTGCCGCCTTCATCGGTCAGCACAGCATTCTGCGCCTTGGAAAATATGGTTGGGAAAGAACGGATATAACCGCGCACTTCTGATTCAAGTCGATTGAATATACGCATCATGCTTCTCCTGATGGATGGTTGATGGAATGGTTGTAACGACACAATTGGATTGCACGCGAACCGGACTGATTTGATATAACCATTCTTCTTCATGCTGGCCATCGCCGAAATCGACAGCCGTCAGATATGGTTGTGCCTGAATGTCGGCGTGATGACGCCGCGCATAGCTTTTGAATAAATTCTGCGAGCCGATATTGCTCGGGCTGATGGTGGCTGCAATTTGCTGCACGCCGCAGCTGCGTGCACAACGCTCGACCAGATGGTCCAGCATGCGCGAGCCCAGACGCTGACCCTGCATATTCGGCGCTACTGCGACCTGCCAGATAAACAGCGTGCCCGGCTGCGTTGGCGGAACATAGGCGGTAATCGCCCCGATCAGCCTGCCCTTGATCTGCGCCACGACGCTGGTTGCGGCATGGTGTTCGCACAGCAGCAGATAGGCGTAACGGGAGTTCAGATCCAGTGGCGGACAGTGCGCGATCAATTCATGCAGATCGGCACCGTCACGGCGTTCCGGCAGGCGCAACACGATTTGATTGCTTGCTGCGGATGCACGTACTCGTACGTTCATGCGTTCTCCTTTTTGCGAAAAAAGCGATCCCTGCAGCCATCTCGGCTGCGGTGTCGCTTATCGATAAAAAGGGAATCAGGTTTGCGCAGGAACGATCAACGTTCTGCTTCTACGCAGGTTCGGCAGGTATTTTTGCTTCGAGCAGGGAGGCGAATTGTTCCAGCGTAACGACCAGCGCCTGACGATCGGTTTCCGGCAACGCACCGAGTGCGCTACCGAAGCCGTTGGGCAATGCCGACGGCGCATTGGCAAGAACCAGCTGGCCCGCCACTGTCACTGCGACAAAGACATTGCGCCTGTCACGCGTATCGCGCTCACGCTTTACCAGACCTTTTTCTTCCAGCCGGTCAACAATGCCGACCACAGTGCTTGGACTGAGCTGGATCGCACGCCCGATGGATTTGAGCGTACTCGGTCCCATTTCCGCAATTGCAAGAAGCGCCACGAGTTGCGGCGATGTGATGTTGTGTGTAACGGCTAAACGCTTTGAATGGTGCTCTACACATTGCGCAATGCGACGAACGCTTTGCAAAATGCGAATCGAATCATTTACGGCAACAAGTTTGGTGATGTCATTCATGACCGCGAGTTTAGCGACATCTTTTCATTCTGTCGCGCCGCATCACAACAAGCTCACATTTTCCTGTTTTTGATATCCCGGTTGCTTGATTAACGAGCAATCATTGTATGCGCCACATAGATTGATGTCAAATGATTCGTATACGAATAATGTTCTGTCGAATTATTTTCTGAGCATGTCTATGTGTGGAATACCGTCTTCCAGGTAGCTATCCGAAGCCTTGGCAAAACCAAATTCGCCGTAAAAACGTTCCAGATGCCACTGCGCAGAAATCCGCATCGCGTTGCCGGGAAAATGCTGCTCGGCACGTCGTATGCCTTCCATCATCAGCTCCCGGCCCAGACCCATGCCGCGCGCGGATTGCACTGTCAGCACACGACCGAGTACCGTTTCCGGATATTTGACACCAGGTGCAAAGCAGCGCAGATAGGCCAGCAACTGATGCGAACCGCCATCATTGCTCCACCCAAGCAGGTGATACGCATGCTGATCCTCGCCGTCGATATCGGCGTACAGGCACTGCTGTTCCAGCACGAATACCTGCTGCCGCGCCGCCAGCACCGCATACAATGCGGCGCTATCGAGTTCATGCAGGGCAAGCCACTGCCAGTTGAGCGTAGCCATTATTTTGCGCAAGCCTCCATGCCGCAAGTCTGCGTTTTCAAATCTTCGGTGCGGCGAGCCGTGTGTTTTTGCAGGCAGGAAAAATGCTGCAGAGGCCAGATCGAGCCGGATTCCTCACGTGGCCCGGTTTCCGCCAGACAATCCTTGTCGCGAAAAACCAGCCACGCACGTTGCGCATCGCGCAAACGCTGCTTGTCGCCAGTCTCCTGCAAGACTTTCATGTTTTGCCTGTATTGCCGGTTCAATGCCTGATCGGCGAGATCGTAACGATGACGCGCGCACATATTCATCGCCAACTGCGTTTTGTCGCAATCTTTCAGCGCCGCTTGCATGACGGCCTGATCTTGCGCAATCGCAGCCCCGCTGGCAGCAAGCAAGGCACACGCGATGAAATGACGGGCTTTCATTTTTTATTCCAGTATCCGAATTCCGCTTCGTAGCAACTGACATCCAGTTCCGCGACTTTCTCCTGCAACACGGACTGCGCATCGACAATCGCCTGATTGTAAATGCTGGGGCCCAGTTCCTTCACGCAAAAATCCAGCAGCAACCTGGCTTTCAATTCGCCTATGCCTTCATCCATGTTAGCGGTGAAGTAGCGCTGGATGGAGCCGATCAGGCGCTCTTCGGTTTCCGGATTCAGTTTGATGGTCATGATGAGAAAAAACGTCTGTTGATTTGTTTAGATATCGACCGGATCGACTTCCAGCGACCAGCGCACGCGCGATTTCATCTCGCGCAAGGTTGCGATCCAGACCTTCAGGAATGCCTGCAGGGCCGGCCGCGATGCGCATTCAACCAGCAACTGCGCACGGTCGACATTGGCGACGCGCGTCATCGTCATCGGTATCGGATCGTTCATCGTGATGCCGCCATGCTCCACGCAGGCTATGGCCTGATGCAGGAAATCCAGCGCAATCTTGAGTTCCCTTGCCTCGGCACGCAGCAAGGCCTGATACATGAAAGGCGGAAAGCATGCCTGCTGCCGCTCTTCCAGCAACTCGCTGGCGAAGGTATCGTAATCGTGGGTGCGTACTGCAGCGAATAAAGGATGTTGCGGATAGCGCGTCTGTATCAACACTTCGCTCACGCTGCCGCCTTCTTTCTGCGCGACGCGACCGGCACGACCGGCGACCTGCATCAATTGCGCAAACAGTCTTTCGCTGGCGCGATAATCGTGCGAGAACAAGGCGGTATCCGGATTCAGCACGCCGACCAGCGTCAGATTCTGGAAGTCGTGTCCCTTGGCCACCATCTGCGTGCCGATCAGGATATCGACTTCGCCGCGATGTACGGTGTCGAACGCTTCCTGCGCACTACCCTTGCGCCGCGTCGAATCGGCATCGATGCGCAAAATGCGCGCTTCCGGAAATATCTGCTGCAGATTTTCTTCCACCCGCTGCGTACCGCGTCCCAGCGGCTGGATATCCACGTTGCCGCAATCCGGACAGAATCGCGGGATGCGCTGTTCATAGCCGCAATGATGGCAGCGCAAACGCTTATCAAGTTTGTGCAACACCAGAAACGCACTGCAACGCGTGCAGTTGCTGATCCAGCCGCAGGAATCGCAGGCGATTACCGGCGCATAACCGCGCCGATTGAGGAACAGCAGCGATTGTTCACCACGTTCCATGCGCAACTTCAAGGCGGCGATCAGCGTCTCGCTGATGCCTTCCGTCATTTTTTCACGCGGCGCCTTGCGCTCCAGATCGATCAAGCCAACCTTGGGCAAGACTGCATCCTTGACGGCGCGCTCACGCAATTCCAGTTTGCGGTAGCGACCGGATTGCGCGTGATGCCAGGTTTCCAGCGACGGCGTGGCGGAACCCAGCACGATCGGAATACTTAATTGATGCGCACGCCACACTGCCAGATCGCGTGCCGAATAACGCAAACCTTCCTGCTGCTTGTACGACGGATCGTGCTCTTCATCGACGATGATCAGCTTCAAATGCGGCAGCGAAGACAGGATCGCGAGCCGCGTGCCTAAAACAATGCGTGCCCGGCCCAGATGCGCGGCCAGCCAGTGCGTCATCCGCTCGCCTTCAGCCAGACCGCTATGCAGGGTCGCAATTGCAACATCGGGAAAGCGCGCCCGCACATTGGCTTCCAGTTGCGGCGTCAGATTGATCTCCGGCACCAGAATCAGGATTTGCGCCGGATTGTGTTCATCGATGCTGTGCGCAAGAATTTGCGCCGCCGCCTGCAAATAGACTTCCGTTTTGCCGCTGCCGGTCACGCCATATAACAAGGTCGGCGCAAAACCGCTCGCACCGGCAATCGCATCGGCCGCTTGCTGCTGTGCTGAATTCAGTTCCGGCATGGCAATCGGCGTCGCGTCATGCACGGCGTCCACCTTGCCCAGCTTCTTGATTGCCTTGTCCAGCGAGGTGGTTTTCAGTGCGCGCAGATTCTTGGGCAAACCGGGGATTGCCACTTCGCCCAAAGGCCGCTGGTAATAGTCGGCAGCAAAGACGCACAACGCGATCCATTCAGCCGACAGCGGCGCCAATTGCGTGCGCACTGCAATCGCCTGCTTCAGCTTGTCCAGTGGCACTTCACTCGTTTCATGCACGGCCACAATCAGACCGACCACCTCGCGCCGGCCGAAAGGCACCAGCACCAACTGGCCGGCCAGAGGCCGAATCACACCATCCTCGACTACCCAAACATAGTCAAAGCAGAAATCAAGCGGTGTGTCGAGTGCGACTTTGAGGATGCAATGTTCCACAGAGTTAATGTGATACCTGAGGAAGTGAGCTAACTACCCGTTTCATAAGCGCTTTTTTATCTATCCACAGCGATTGTGGATAACTTTGTGGATAAGGACCTCTTGACAGCCGGAGAGGCCAGTATTTATGCGGGTTCCAATAGATTGCCTAAAACCAAAGCACAAATTTAATCGTTTTAAATCAATAGCTTACAAATACAAGAATTTTGTGATTAATAAAATCTTTAAATAATTGATGCTGCTGCGCACAAGTCGATTTTTGTGCATAAGTTTTTGCCGATTGCCCATGAACTGTCAATAAGCGCCATTTTTGTGCCTGGCCGTGCAAGCATGTGGCGCAAATAGCTTTTTCAAAATGACAAGGTTAAAACGCAAATTTTATTGCATCCGCACAAGGACTTGAGCCTGCGCAGAAGAAAATTTGCTAAACCCCGGTTTAATAAAGCTTTTCCCAGCTATCCACAATGCCTGTGGATAACTTTGTGGATAAACCCGCCCGGAGCACAGCCATTCTGGCTCACAGCTGAGATGTCAGTAATCGCACACTTTTGCACTAAAAAATAAAGTATTTAAAATCATATACTTAATGCGATATCGTTGATGACAACCCAAAACAGGGATAGCAATTATTCTCGTTGAGCTCGCCCGCCATTTTGTGAATAAGCTAGCATGCTTCATGGTGGCAAGACATTGCTTCCCTGCACTTACTTAAGGCGTTCTGTTTGCACAGAGCAAGAAATTCATCGGACGAAGTAGCGCACACAAAGCTAATGTGAAGTATCAACAAATGCGCTAACTCCACGTTTCTTAAGCTCTTTTTTTTCTATCCACAAATTATGTGGATAACTTTGTGGATAAGCCATCCAATTGGCAGCCAACCCTAGATTTCATGCGGGTTTCAATAAAATGCCAAAACAAAAAGCAAATTATTTATTCATTAAAATCAATCACTTACAAATCCCACTTTGTTAAGGAGTGTTAAGAGCAAGATAAAATGACCAAGCGCTGATCGATAGCCTCTTCTGTGCATAAGATGTATCGCGCTGCGCCAAAACCGACCGTTTTTCATGCAATTTCGGGAGCCATCGCCTGATGAGCGTGCAAGCTTGTCCACACTTGCAAAAGCTGCCCTTATTCGTGCAGAGGCCGGCTGAATTCGTGCACCGCATCAACCAGCACCGAGACCGCTTCCGGCGGCGTGAATTGTGAAATACCATGACCGAGATTAAAGACATGACCGGAACCCGGTGTGTGCTTGCCAAACGAGGTCAGGACTTTTTCGACTTCGGCGCGTATCTGTTCCGGTTGCGCGAACAGGATGCTCGGATCAAGGTTGCCTTGCAACGCAACGCGCTCACCAACCTTGGCGCGCGCAGCGCCCAGGTTCACGGTCCAGTCCAGGCCCACCGCATCGGCGCCGATATCGGCGATTTCCTTCAGCCACAAACCGCCGCCCTTCGTAAACACGATGCTCGGAATCCGCACACCGTCTTTTTCCGTCTTTACGTGCTTCATGACTTCGCGCATGTAATGCAAGGAGAACTGTTGATAAATGCCGTCGGCCAACGCCCCGCCCCAGGTATCAAACATCATCACGGCTTGTGCGCCGGCATCGATTTGCGCGTTCAGGTAAGCCGCAACGGTGATCGCATTGGTTTGCAGGATGTGATGCATCAGATCCGGACGGTTGTACAACATCGCCTTGACGGTGCGGAAATCGTCGGAGCCGCCGCCTTCCACCATGTAGCAGGCCAGTGTCCACGGGCTGCCGGAAAAACCGATCAAAGGCACGCGGCCTTTCAGTTCGGTGCGAATTTGCGTGACTGCATCAAACACATATTGCAGCGAATCCAGTTCCGGCACCTTCAGCGCCTGCACTGCTTTTTCATCGCGCAATGGGCGCTCGAACTTCGGCCCTTCGCCTTCGATGAAGTACAAGCCCAAACCCATTGCATCCGGCACCGTCAGGATGTCGGAAAACAGAATTGCCGCGTCCAGATCGTAGCGATCCAGCGGTTGCAGCGTCACTTCGGTCGCGTAATCAGGATTTTTAGCCAGACCGAGGAAGGAACCTGCGCGTGCACGGGTGGCACGATATTCAGGCAGATAACGGCCGGCCTGGCGCATCATCCACATAGGCGTGTATTCGGTTGGCTGGCGCAGCAATGCGCGTAGAAAGGTGTCGTTCTTGAGCGGAGCAAATGGTGTAGGCATCAGGCTGGTATCTCGATAAATCACGGCATTGAAATGAGCCGCTATTATCGCCTAAAGAGGGAGACTATCGAACCTTCGATGCCAGTCTGTCATCAAATCGCGTGCCGATTCCCCGCTTATTCGCGATGACCGATGTTGAGCAGCTTGTCTGCGCGCTCCTCTTCGGCAATGGCGCGAATGTAGCTGGCAAAGTCTTCATCTTCGCCGCGCAGCAATTGCGGCAGCAGATAATAGAAATCCTCGCGGCGACACCATTCACGCATGTAATCGTCCCAGGAATGCCAGCGCCGCAAAGCCACACCGCGCATATCCGACACATACGACACGATGTAGGCGCGCTCGAACAGGGCAATCAGCATCTCGAAAATAATCAGCGCCCGCTCCTTCTGCTCATCATTCAGGTCATTGCGTGAAAGTGCGCTGCGCAATTGCAGATCGGGATTGTCCAGCACGATTTTCAGGAAGTCGTTGTACGCATCCTGCAGCAACTGATACGCCTCTTCATCTTCAGCATCGCGCTCCTTGCGCTGCTCGAACAGAAACAGGAAGATCGCGAACGGCAAGGCCAGCGCCGTCACAACATAGCTGGCCAGTTCCCAGAATCCGGTATCGAAAAGAAAGCTCATGGTTGCGCAGGAAGGAAGAAGATAGGCCAGTGTACCGCGAGCACGCCGCAAATATCGCTCTGACAGCGCAGCACGCATGGCTGCCATCAGCGGATTCACCGCTTACAATAGTTGAACGCTGCATCAGGGCAGACTATCAAGGCAGACTAACGATGCATCAGCAACTCCATTGCGACATCCTCATCGTAGGCGGCGGCATCAACGGCGCCGGCATTGCACGCGACGCCGCCGGGCGCGGCCTGTCCGTCGTGCTGTGCGAAAAGGACGACCTCGCCTCGCATACCTCCTCCGCTTCCACCAAGCTGATCCACGGCGGCCTGCGCTATCTGGAGCAATACGATTTTGGCCTCGTGCGCAAGGCGCTGATCGAACGCGAAATCCTGCTGCGTTCGGCGCCGCACATCATCCGCCCGCTGCGTTTCGTCATGCCGCACGACAAAGGCCAGCGGCCGGCATGGATGATACGGGCCGGCATGTTCATCTACGACCATCTGGCCAGGCGCGAACTGTTGCCCGGCTCGCAGGGAATAGATCTGCGCAGGCATGCAGTCGGCACACCATTGAAGAGCATTTTTACCAAAGGCTTTGTTTATTCCGACGGCTGGGTCGACGATGCCCGCCTGGTCGTGCTGAATGCAATCGCTGCCAGAGAAAACGGCGCGACCATACTCACACGCACAGCCTGCTCCGCCGTCAAACGCACCAGCGACCACTGGAACGCGACGCTGCGCAATGCCGACAATGAAACCATAGAAGTAAACGCCAAACTGCTGGTCAACGCCACCGGCCCGTGGGCGGCGGAATTCCTGCACGATACCGTGCACGGACGCGCCGGCAAAAAACTGCGCCTGATCAAGGGCAGCCATATCGTCGTCAAAAAACTGTTCGACCATCCCTACGCCTACATCTTCCAGCACCCCGACGGCCGCATCGTCTTCGCGATTCCGTATGAACACGACTACACACTGATCGGCACCACCGACATCGACTATCACGGCGACACCGACAGGGTCGCCATCGATGCGGAAGAAATCGATTACCTGTGTGCGCTGGCAAATCGCTACTTCACTCAAGCAATCACGCCCGCCGATGTCGTCTGGTCCTATTCCGGCGTGCGTCCGCTGGTAGAAGATGAAAAGGAAGACGAGAGTGAAAGCGCATCCGAAGTGACACGCGATTACAAGCTCGCGTTCGATACCGATGCCGCACCACTACTCTCCGTCTTCGGCGGCAAGATCACCACCTTCCGCAAACTGGCTGAAGAGGCCGTCGATCTGATTGCACCGGCGCTAGGCAACCATCATGGCGCATGGACGGCAGATGCCTGTCTGCCGGGCGGTGATATTTTTGGCGCCAAACCGAACAAGCGTGCAGTACTTGAATTTGATCAGTTCGTGCGTGAAATGCAGCAGCAATATGCATGGCTACCGCCTGCGCTGGTTGAACGCTATGCGCGTGCATATGGAACGCGCATCAAGTTGATGCTGGCCGATCGATTCAGCCTTGCAGATATGGGAGAGGAAATTGCGCCGGGATTGTTTGCTGTCGAAGTGGCGTATTTGCAGCGCTATGAATGGGCTACTTGTGATGAAGATATTTTGTGGCGGCGCTCGAAGCTGGGATTACATTCAGTTCGAGTCTAGTACAAGGTCAGGCATGGCTAAAAGCAGGCACCATCGCGGTATCTGCTTATGCCGGCAGATGTAATAACGCTTCCTGACTTGCGCTCACCCTGGCTTCTTTTCCCTCTACACGAATTTCACTTCTCCGCAAATGCAGGCATCGTTTAGTGAACCCGTTTTCACAATCAAGTAACTTTGTTCGCATCGCCTTCCCACATGCATATCGCGCACTAGTAGTAGCATCCTGTTTCAGGAACACGGCTTCATGCTCACTGGCGCTGTCGTGCGAACATAAGGTTTATCTGGCAACTCCACAAGAACTGTCTTATTGAGGTTTGGCGTATTTTGCGACGCCTGTTACATCGAACAACACGCAACGCTGGTTACCGACTACCCAGGCATCATGCCCGGGCGGCATATAAAAAACGTCGCCCGCCCCATACTCCATCTCAGCCCCATCATTCATCTTCACGACCATCCGCCCTTCCAGAATGAGGCCTGTATGCGTGGCCTGGCAAGAATCTGTTCCTGCTATCGGCTTCACATGCAGGCTCCAGCGCCAACCGGGCTCAAACTCGCCACGGCCCATTGTATGGTTGCCGAGTGTAAAGACAGCTAACTTGCCTTTGTCTTCCTTGAATAAGCGAACCTCATCCGGCTTGTTTAAAGATTTTTTCTCTAACGTTGTACTCATCGCATGATCCTCCAAAAAGTGGTGGGTGATACAGCGTTAAATATAGGTCGATGCATGGCGAGTGCAATTGGTATTTGCATGGATGTACGGACGTGCAACATCTCTGCGCATCCACTCCGTCGGAAACGCCACCGGGCCGCTAAAGTTATGACGATCGAAATGCGAATTGAATTTATTGGCGAGCGATCAGAACGGTCGAAGAAAGTTTTCCCAAATTAATTAATTGCTTTTCGTACACGCCATTGTTAGCATTGCCATTCTGTCAATTTGGCAGACTCGGAGAAGTCTCAAAGAAAACCAGTAAAACTTCTTCCGCTGGCACCATCAGGGAATTTCATTCACTTTTAAAACGATAAAAACAGGGGCTTTCATGAATCGTGTTGTCGTGCTGTGTGCACTGTGTCTTGCTTTAACCGGTTGTGCATTTACTCCTCAAGGCATTACCTTGGCTCCCAAGGTAGACGTCGCTCCCTCGGAAATTGGCAAGAATAAAGAGCTTCCTCTGAATGTTGTCGATGAACGTGCGAAGAAAACTCTTGGCACCGTCGGTGCACGCAATATCGGCGCCGACATCACGATCAACGGCGACATCGTCGTATCTGTTCAAAAAGCGCTCAGCGAAGGCTTGTCGCGCATGAACTTCAAGCCGACTACAGAGCGAAACGGCGCAAAGAATGAGCTGCGCGTCGAAATTCGCAATCTGGATTACACCGTCATTGTTGGTTTCTGGGCCGGTACACTGCGTGTAGATGCCGCACTCAAAGGAATTTGCTTGCGCGACGGTCTTCGTCCTTATGAAAAACTGCATCATGGTGAATTCGTTGAAAGCGTCCAGGTTGTGCAAAGCCAGGAAGCGAACACTGAATACATTAACAAGGCACTTTCAACAGCAGTCAACGCGCTGCTTTCCGATAAGGAACTCATTGCGTGTCTGGCCGGACAAACCAAATAATTTCTTCATCAAACGAACGATATAAAAAACGGGCTATCAGGCCCGTTTTTTATATCCGGTAAATTTATTACCCCCGCATTTCTACCAACCGGTCTTGCTCATAAACAGGTAACTGGCTGCTCTTTACAACGCCGTTGCTTAACTTCAGACAGCCTCAACTCGGCACACTCTCAGTCAGATCACCGCAGAAAATCGAAGAAAAATCGTAATTTATCTTTGACAGTAAAAAACCGCGGACAAATGCGGCCCGCGGTTTTATTGGCTGCTGTCAGGCCGCTTTATGTTCCAGTACCTGAACGTTGTCCCCGGCTACATCAATCGC
>NZ_JBEBPO010000049.1:0-17974 GCF_040395855.1 Herminiimonas fonticola
CAAACGCTTCTCTGCTTCGCCGTCTTCGCCTATGGCGGGACGCGTGGTTAAGTAAACATTTAATAGAATTCATCAGGAAAACAGTATGCAAGGTTTGTATCTCGTCACCCCCGATTGGGACGACACCCGCAAGTTGCTGGAAATTACCGAGCTGGCGCTGAAAGGCGGCGTCACCTTGCTGCAATATCGCCATAAAACGGCGGATGCTGCTTTGCGTCGTGAGCAGGCTGAATGTCTGCAGGCGCTTGCCAAAAGCTATCAATGCCCATTTATCATCAATGACTACATTGATCTGTGCATGGAACTCGACGCCGACGGCATCCATGTCGGTGGCACCGATATGGCCGTCGCGGAAGTACGCAAGGCAATCGGCCCGAACAAGATTCTTGGCTCTTCCTGCTACGGCAGCCTGGAAATGGCACATGCAGCAGAAGCGGCAGGCGCCAGTTACGTGGCTTTCGGTGGCTTCTACCCATCGAAGGTGAAGAAATATCCGGTTACGACCGACCCTATGATCGTCGCGCACTGGAAAGAGCAGGGCAAGGTGCCTAGTTGTGTGATTGGCGGCATGACGAAAGAAAATGCGGCGCCGCTGGTCAAGAATGGTGCGGATATGGTCGCCGCCATCAGCAGCATCTATCTCGCCGGCGATCCGCAGGCTGCGGCGCGTGCTTTCGTCAATTTATTTGCCGAGTAATTTTTATCTCCGTGCGCATCCGTCGCACGGCAAATATGCAGATTGCCGGTCTTTCATCAACATTGTGTGTTGAGTGAAAGACCGGCAATTTTTTTACGCCAGGAATGTTGCTTGTCTGCAGAGTGAGTGCGTTATTGCCAACAGTGTGACTGCATGTAATCAGCGGCGCATCAGCACCTCGCGACAGCTATAATCGACAGATGCAAAATCTTCTTCACAATCTCAATCCAGAACAACTCGCCGCTGTCACCTTGCCCGCTCAACCCGCTCTGATTCTGGCCGGCGCCGGATCGGGCAAGACGCGCGTGCTGACGACGCGTATCGCATGGCTGATCCAGACCGGGCAGGTCTCGCCGGCCGGCATACTCGCGGTGACCTTTACCAACAAGGCGGCGAAGGAAATGATGACGCGTCTGTCGGCGATGATGCCGATCAATACGCGCGGCATGTGGATAGGGACGTTTCACGGATTGTGCAATCGCCTGTTGCGCGCACATTACCGCGATGCGGCTTTGCCGCAGACTTTCCAGATTCTGGATTCGCAGGATCAATTGTCGATGATCAAGCGTTTGCTGAAGGCGAACAATATCGACGATGAAAAATATCCGCCGCGCAATCTGATGTACTTCATCAATGGCGCGAAAGACAATGGCTTGCGTGCGCAGGACGTGGAAGCCTTCGACGATTACAACCGCAAGATGGTCGAGCTGTACGAAATCTACGATCAGCAATGCCAGCGTGAAGGCGTGGTCGATTTTGCCGAGCTGTTGTTGCGCACCTATGAATTACTGAGCCGGAATCAGCCGCTGCGCGAACATTATCAGTCACGCTTCAAGCATATTCTGGTCGATGAATTTCAGGATACGAATAACCTGCAATACAACTGGTTGAAGTTGATGGCCGGCACGCAAGGCGCAGTGTTTGCCGTCGGTGACGACGATCAAAGCATCTACGCTTTCCGCGGTGCGAACGTGGGCAATATGAGTGCCTTCGAGCGCGAGTTCAAGGTTGAAAACCTGATCAAGCTGGAGCAGAACTATCGCTCGCATGGCCATATTCTCGATACCGCCAATACGCTGATTGCCAATAACACTAAACGGCTGGGCAAGAATCTGCACACCGATGCCGGGCATGGCGAACAGGTAAGAATTTTTGAATCCACCAGCGATCTGCAGGAAGCGCAATGGATCATCGAAGAAACGAAAAGCCTGATTGCAGAAGGCGGCACGCGTAGCGAGATTGCCGTGCTGTATCGCTCGAATGCGCAATCGCGCGTGATCGAACATGCGCTGTTCTCGGCCGGTATTCCGTATCGCGTCTATGGCGGACAGCGCTTTTTCGAGCGCGCCGAAGTCAAGCATGCGATCGCGTATCTGCAGTTGATGGACAATCTGCACAACGACTCTGCCTTTTTGCGCGTGGTGAATTTCCCGACCCGCGGCATAGGTGCACGTTCGCTGGAGCAGTTGCAGGATGCGGCGAAACAATACGGTATTTCTCTGTATGCCGCCGTGCCGTATGTCTCGGGCAAGGCGGGTACTTCGCTCGGCGCCTTTGTCAAATTGATAGAAGGTGCACGCTTTGAAACGCAGCATCTGCCTCTGCCGGAAATGGTGCAGGTGGTAATCGATGCCAGCGGCTTGATCACGCATTATCAGAAGGAAAAAGAAGGTGCGGACCGGATAGAAAATCTGGAGCAGTTGGTGAGTGCCGCGACGCTGTTCGTTTCGGAAGAAGGTTTCGGTCACGATGCGCCTGCATTGATGGGGCCGACCAGCGAACAGATGGCAGGCCCGGCCATTACCACGCAAGACGGTATTGAGGTGCTGGATGCGGATGCGCCCTTGCCGGCGGTAATGTCGCCCTTATCGGCCTTTCTCTCGCATGCGTCGCTGGAAGCGGGCGACAATCAGGCGCAGGCCGGACAGGATGCGCTGCAATTGATGACCGTGCATTCGGCCAAGGGCCTGGAATTCGATGCGGTGTTCATCACCGGCCTTGAAGAAGGTTTGTTCCCGCACGAGAATTCGCAGAAGGAAGAGGGCGGGGTCGAGGAAGAGCGGCGTTTGATGTATGTGGCCATCACGCGTGCCAAGCGCAGGCTGTATATCAGCTTTTCACAAACGCGCATGCTGCACGGCCAGACGCGCTACAACATGAAATCGCGCTTCTTCGATGAAATGCCGGAAGACTCATTGAAATGGCTGTCGCCCAAAGTACAGCAGCCGGCGCATCAATGGTATGCGCATCCCAAGGCGGCGTGGGAAGACGCACTCGGTGCGGGCTCCAACAGGATTGCGCAAAACATCGTCAAGAGCGATATCGGCTGGCGCATAGGCGAGTCGGTTGCGCATGCCAAGTTTGGCGAAGGGGTGATCGTCAATATAGAAGGCAGCGGCGGCAGTGCCCGTGCGCATATCAACTTTGGGCGGCACGGAATGAAATTGCTGGATTTGAGTATCGCCAAGCTGGATAAAGTGGCTGGCTAAAAACAAAAAACCTGCGCCAAATTGCAATTCGGCGCAGGTTTTTTAGAGTAGAGCGGAAAACGTGTGCTTGATGCTCTCAAGCTTTTAACTGCAGTGTGTTTTATGACGGCAGCGGTTCCGGCGCAGGGCCGAACAGGTGCGTATAGGTAGGATAAAACGAGCAGTACATGATGACCGTCAGTACCAGCGACATCGGCAACAAAAGAAAAATGGAAGCGGTTGACGAGTTCAGCAACATGCCGATGATCGAGCTTACGATAACCGGCAAGATCATGCCGATGGTCACCCACGCCAGACCGTAAACCAGAAATGCCTTGCCGGCCCGGCGTACGGCGAAGAAGCTGTAAAAAATCGCCTTGCCCACACTCATGTTTTGCCATGCAATCAGCGGCGCGGCATACCAGAATGCCATCGCCGCCGGCGTATATACCGCAGCTGCAAACAACATCGCCAGCGTCATGTTGGAGGCACGCACGGTTTCCGTATCCAGTGCGATCTGGCCGGTGATAGCCTGCCAGAACACGCCGCCATCAATCAGGCTGGAAGCGCCGACCGCAACGATAGCTGCCACCAGATACAGCGTGCCGAGCTTGATCAGATTGCGCACGGCCGGTGAACGGAAACCGACCAGCAGCAGATTCGGATAGACGCGTTTGCCGGTTTCTATATGCACGCATGCATGCATGAAGGTCATGGAAAACAGCGGCACCAGAATCAGCGGCAGCAATTGGCCGATGACCGGAATGATGCCGAGCGCCAGCATCAGGAACATGTAGCCGAAGAACAGCGTGGACAGTTCGGCCGGTTGCTTGCGGAACAGGGCAAAACCTTCCTTGACCCATAACCAGCCGGTGCTTGCAGGTAGTTTTTCCATCATCCAGCCGTTGTGAAAAGTGCAGGTGCAGTCTGCGCAATGCGCAGGCGCAATATGCGTTCAAAGTGCGCGGGGTCGTGCGGTGTCAGCATTTCGGCATCGCGCGGCATATGGAAATCATACAGGCGCGACAGCCAGAAGCGCAACGCACTGGCACGCAACATGGCTTGCCATGCGCTTTGCTCTACTGCTGTAAACGGACGTATCTCGTGATACGCATCCAGCATGGCGCGTACCCGGGGCTGGTCCAGCTCGCCGCTTTCTACATCGATGCACCAGTCGTTGACGGTGACGGCGACATCGAACAGCCAGGTATCGCAACCGGCAAAATAAAAATCGAAGAATCCGGTCAGTTGTTCGCCGTCGAACATGACATTGTTACGGAACAGGTCGGCATGGATAGGGCCGTTAGGCAATTCCCTGAAAGCATCGGTATCGGCAAATGCATTCTGGAAAATGATTTCTGTCGCCAGCAACTGCTTGTTGCTATCGGAAAGATAAGGCATGACGACAGGCGTGGTTTCATTCCACCACTCCAGTCCGCGCAGATTCGGCTGGCGTATCTCGAAATCTTCTGCGGCCATGTGCATGCAGGCGAGCATCGCGCCGACTGCGGCGCAATGCACAGGTTGAGGTGCAAGCTGACAGTGACCTTCCAGCTTGGTCACAATCGAGGCCGGTTTGCCATGCAGGGCATTGACGATGGAGCCATTTCGATTGGCGACAGGTGCAGGCACCGCGACGCCGCCTTCGGCCAGATGACGCATCAGGTTCAGGTAAAACGGCAGTTGCTCAAACGTGAGTTTTTCAAACACCGTCAGCACATATTCGCCGCGCTCGGTGGTGATGAAAAAATTGCTGTTTTCAATGCCGGATGAAATGCCCTTGATCGTCAGCGCGCGGCCGAGATCAAATTGCGTTATCCACGAAGTGAGGTCATCCAGGCTGACCGGAGTAAATACTGCCATGAGGAAATAAGAGAAAAATACCTGTGATCAAAAAACAAAAAATAACGCAGCTGCGTGCGTTATTTTTGAGCGGGTTGCATGCAAAAACTTACTTGGCGGGCGCAGGCGCAGGCGCAGGCTGCAAAGTCTGCACGGGATCGGTAGCCGGAATGCTTTTCGGCTGGCCGAATTCGCCGATTTGAAATTGCACCGGACGCGTGGTATCGCTTTGCCCGTCACCACGCATTGCGCTGCCGGCCGGATCGTTCGGTTTGGCGTAGTACGTGGTTCTGCCGGTTTGCACTTTTACTTCAGTGACTTTGCCTTGTGATTTCTTTTCGGTGATTTTTTTCTGTGTATCGGGCTGACGTATCGTCACGGCAGGCGCTTCACCTTCTTCCAGGCGTTCCATTTGCGGCGGCGCCGGTGCGAAATTCTTGCTTGGCGGCGTGTCTTGTGCGCTGACAATCAGAGGCATTGCGATTGCCGCTGCGGAAATCGTAACAAGAGACCAAAGTTTGGATGTGCGCATGATGTTTTATAGAAGCCGACGTTGAAAGGAAACCAAGGTACTTCATTGTAGCAAACCGGCTCATGCCTGTAGAAAATAGTTCTGTCCGCATATTGCCGTCTATCGGAATGGTACTGGCATTTTCATAATACCAATCTGTCGCAAGGCAGGCGCTTCCTCATTGTGGTGCGCTCGAAATGGCCAGACTGAATATTCGGCTGTACAAACTCTGCCATAATCGTAGCCGTTTGCCATGAACACCCTTGTTTCAGCCGGCCGCTTTTCCCTACCGAATTCCTATGAATAAAACCCTGTTGTTAGTCGATGGTTCCAGCTATTTGTATCGCGCCTTCCATGCGATGCCGGATTTGCGCGGCCCTGAAGGGGCGCCAACCGGCGCCATCTACGGCATGATCAATATGCTGCGTCGCCTGCGCAAGGATTATCCGGATGCCGAGTATATGGCGTGCGTATTCGATGCCAAGGGCAAGACTTTCCGCGACGATCTGTACGCTGAATACAAGGCGCAGCGTGCTTCCATGCCGGATGACCTGGCGCGGCAGATCGAACCGATACACGAAGCGGTGCGCGCGATGGGCTGGCCCATATTGATGGTGGACGGGATCGAGGCCGATGATGTGATCGCCACGCTGGCGGTGGCAGCGGTCGGACATGGAATGAACACGGTGATCTCGACCGGCGACAAGGATCTGGCGCAGCTCGTCAATGAGCATGTGACGCTGGTCAATACGATGAGCGGTGAAATACTCGATCGTGACGGCGTGCAGGTCAAATTCGGTGTGCCGCCCGAGCGCATTGTCGATTACCTGACCCTGATAGGCGATACCGTCGATAACGTGCCTGGTGTGGAAAAAGTCGGGCCGAAAACAGCGGTCAAATGGCTGACGCAATACGGCACGCTGGACGGTATCGTCGAGCACGCGGCAGAAATCAAGGGTGTGGTGGGTGAAAACTTGCGGCGCGCGCTGGATTGGCTGCCGCAAGCCAAGGTCTTGATCACCGTCAAAACCGATTGCGATCTATCCGCGCACATGGCATCGATACCGGAATCGCTGGCGCAAAAACCGGAAGACAAGGAAGCCATGGTTGCCTTCTTCAAGCGGAATGGCTTCAAGAGCTGGTTGCGCGAATTGACAGGAGATGCTGAAGCGTCCGGTAGTACCAATACGGCGACCGCCGCTGTGACCACTGCATTGGCACCGCAAGGCGCATTGTTTGGCGAAGATTTGCCGGAAGTGGAAAAGCATTACGAAACCGTGTTGACGGCAACAGACCTGGAGCGCTGGCTGCAGAAAATCAATGCCGCCGAACTGACAGCGGTCGATACCGAAACAACGTCGCTGGAGCCTATGCAGGCGCAGCTGGTAGGCATTTCATTGTGCTGCGAGCCCGGCGTTGCAGCTTATATTCCGGTGGCACATCGCTATCAGGATGCGCCTGAACAATTGTCGCGTGATTTTGTTTTGGAAAAATTGCGCACATGGCTGGAAGATGACAGCAAAGCCAAGGTCGGACAAAATCTGAAATACGACAGTCACATCTTCGCCAATCACGGCGTGACTTTGCGCGGCATCGTGCATGACACCTTGCTGCAATCGTATGTGTTTGAATCGCATCGCAGTCACGATATGGACAGCCTTGCGTTGCGCCACTTGAATCGCAAGACGATTACGTTTCAGGATGTGTGCGGCAAGGGTGCATCGCAGCTGTGTTTCGATCAGGTCGATATCGCTCGTGCAAGCGAGTACGCGGCTGAAGATGCGGACATTACGCTGCAACTGCATCAGCGCATGTTTCCGCATGTGGCTGCAGATGCAGGTCTGAGTTTCATTTATGAAAAAATAGAGTTGCCGACTGCAGTCGTGTTGCAGAAGGTGGAGCGCAATGGCGTACTGATAGATCCGGCCTTGCTCGCTACGCAATCGCATGAGCTCGGCAAGCGCATGCTGGAGATAGAGCAGCATGCATACGAACTGGCCGGCCAGCCGTTCAACCTGAGTTCGCCCAAACAGATAGGCGAAATTTTCTTTGAAAAGATGAAGCTGCCGGTCGTCAAGAAAACGCCGTCCGGCGCTCCATCCACCGATGAAGAAGTGCTGCAAAAGCTGGCCGAAGATTATCCCTTGCCCAAGCTCTTGCTGGAGTATCGCGGCCTGTCGAAATTGAAATCAACCTACACCGACAAGCTGCCGAAAATGATCGATCCGACTACCGGGCGCGTGCATACGAATTATGCGCAGGCGGTGGCGGTAACCGGACGCTTGTCATCGAACGATCCCAACCTGCAAAACATTCCTATCCGCAATGCGGAAGGACGTCGCATACGCGAGGCATTTATCGCGCCGCCAGGCAGCGTGATTGTATCGGCGGATTATTCGCAAATCGAGTTGCGCATCATGGCGCACATCTCGGGCGATGAAAACATGTTGCGTGCGTTTTCTGAAGGCGAAGACATTCATCGCGCGACTGCCGCCGAAATTTTTGGCGTCACGCGTAGCGATGTCAGCAGCGAGCAGCGCCGCTATGCAAAGGTGATCAATTTCGGCTTGATCTATGGCATGAGTGCATTCGGTCTGGCCGGCAATCTCGGCATCGAACGTTCGGCGGCGCAAAGTTATATAGAAAAATATTTTTATCGTTTTTCTGGCGTCAAGCGTTACATGGATGACACGCGGCTGGAAGCAAAAGCGCGCGGTTATGTGCAGACGGTATTCGGCCGCCGTTTGTGGCTGCCGGAAATCAATTCACCCAACGGCCCGCGTCGTCAGGGCGCCGAACGCGCGGCGATTAATGCGCCCATGCAAGGCACGGCAGCTGATTTGATCAAACTGGCGATGATCGCCGTGCAGGGTTGGCTGGAAGTAGAAAAGCTGCAAACCAAAATGATCATGCAGGTGCACGATGAACTGGTGCTGGAAGTGCCGGAAACCGAGTTGGCGCTGGTGCGTGAGAAACTGCCGGAACTGATGCGCAAGGTCGCAGAATTGAAAGTGCCTTTGATTGCTGAAGTTGGTGTGGGTAAAAATTGGGATGAAGCGCATTGATCATGGATGCGTATGCAATACAAATGGATGTGAATATTGATTTCGCCGTTTGCTGTCATTGCGCATGTGGATAAGGCAGCGAATATTTTCAATTGAGATGCAAGGCTGTTCACTGGAGGATTGCAATGGAAAATTTGAAAGAAGATTTCGATAGTCTGGTCGCAAAAACATCTATCTCTGATGGTGTTGATAGGCGCGGTTTTTTGAAGACGGCCTTGGGCACCGGTTTTGCAGCAGCAGTGTTACCGGTGTGTGCGCAAAACGTCGTCAAGACCGATGCCAAAGGTTTGACGGCAGGTGAAATTACCGTGAACGTGAATGGCCAGGCGGTGCCTGTCTATCGTGCGCAACCGGAAGGGAAAACCAATCTTCCGGTGATCCTGGTCATCTCGGAAATTTTTGGCGTGCATGAATACATCGCCGATGTGACGCGCCGTTTTGCCAAGCTTGGCTATCTGGCGCTGGCACCTGAATTGTTTGTGCGCCAGGGCGATCCTGGCTCCTACGGCACCATAGCGGAATTGCAGAAGGAAATTATTTCCAAGGTGCCGGATGCGCAGGTCATGACGGATCTGGATGCTGTCGTGGCATGGGCCAAAGCGCATGGCGGCAATACGGACAAGCTCGGCATTACCGGTTTCTGCTGGGGCGGACGTATCACCTGGCTGTATGCTGCGCATAATCCAAAGATCAAGGCTGGTGTCTCCTGGTACGGCCGTCTGGTCGGCAGCAATACAGCACTGACACCGAAAAATCCGATTGATATTGCCGCCACGCTGAAAGCGCCTGTGCTCGGCTTGTACGGTGCGCAGGATGGCGGTATTCCGGTTGCCACCGTGGTGCAGATGAAAGATGCATTGGCCAAAGGCCGCAGCAAATCGGAATTCATCGTGTTCAAGAATTCCGGCCATGCATTCCATGCCGATTATCGCACCAGCTATGTCGAGGCGGATGCAAAGGAAGGCTGGCAACAGGCACTGACCTGGTTCAAAACGCACGGTGTGAGCTGACGCGTTTTAGTCCGGCCGAAAACGCGATAGTGCGTGTCACTATCGCGTTTTTTATTGCTCAAACGGATTCGATATGTTCTAATTTGCAACCTTGTTGCATCTAATCGAGATCCAAAATTAATTCCACGCTCGTTTCCATTTTGCTGACCACCGCCATTTCCGGCGTGTTCAGCATTTCCGCTGCAGCGCTGTTTTCCTTTTCGCTGTTGTCGAAACTGGTCGATCGCATGGTCAGCCTGTCGGTCGGGATTTTGCTGGCAACTTCCTTGCTGCATGCCTTGCCGGAAGCCTTCGAGTCCGAGGCTAATGCACACACGCTGTTTGCCGTCTTGCTGGGTGGTTTGCTGGCTTTTTTTCTGCTGGAAAAACTGGCCATTCTGCGTCACTCGCATCATCACGAACATGACGGACATGGTCATCATCACGGCCATGATGCGCATGAAGCGGGCAAGGCTGGCTGGATGATACTGGTGGGCGACAGCCTGCATAATTTCACTGACGGCATTCTGATCGCCGCTGCTTTTCTGGCTGATCCGCATCTCGGCATCATGACCGGCCTGGCGATTATCGCGCATGAAATCCCGCAGGAAATCGGCGATTTCATCATTTTGCTGAACGCAGGTTTTACACGCAGGCGCGCGTATGCGTACAACCTTATTTCCGGCTTGATGGCGGTCGTGGGTGGTGTGCTCGGCTACCTGTTGCTGGATCAGGCAAAGTCGTGGATACCCTACGTGCTGGTATTTGCTTCGTCAGGATTCATTTACATCGCAGTCAGCGATTTGATGCCGCAGATGCAGCGCCGCGCATCGATGCGCGAAACGATACCGCAAGTGCTGCTGATCGCACTTGGTGTCGGTATCGTTTTATTCCTGACGGGTAATGCGCACACGCACTGAAGTGCGGCGCATCATTTCTAGACAGTTTGTGCGACCGGCCGCGATGGATCGGCGCACCATTCACTCCACGAACCCGGATACAGTGCCGCGCCGGATAATCCTGCTACTTCCAGTGCCAGCAGATTGTGGCAGGCGGTGACGCCTGAACCGCATTGCATGACTGCAGTTTCCGGATTCTTGATCAGCTCACTGAATTCGCTACGTAATTGATCCGCAGATTTGAAGCGGCCATCGGCTTGCAGATTGTCCTTGAAGAAGCGGTTCTTCGCGCCCGGAATATGGCCGCCGACCGGATCCAGCGTTTCATTCTCGCCGCGGAATCTATCCGGTGCACGTGCATCTATGATGGTGTGCGCGGCAACGGTCAAACCGTTAAGCAAGTCATTGGCACTGACGGATGTAACGAGTGATGGTTTGTCGGTCAATGTGCCCAGCGTACGCGACGTAATTTCGGTCGAGACGAACATGCCCTGCGCCAGCCAGGCCGGCAGGCCGCCGTCGAGTACCGCGACGGCATCGTGTCCGACCCATTTCAGCATCCACCACAGGCGCGCGGCGAACATGCCGCCGTGTGCATCGTAGGCGATGACTTGCGTGTCGTCGTCGATGCCCCAGCGGCGCAAGGTGGCAATGAAGTTCGCACGATCGGGCAAGGGATGGCGGCCACGAAAAACCTTGTCCGCGTCGAATTTTTCACCGGCCAGATCGGTATCCAGATGGGCGAACTGCGCATTGGGAATATGACCTTCCGCATAAGCCTGGCGGCCGAAATCGGGATTCGCAAGATCGTGGCGGCAATCGAGCACGACCCAGTTCGATGCAAAAACGTGTTCGGCCAGATCGGCGGCGGAAATCAATGTCGTGTATGCCATGTTTTATCCTTGTATGTGTAAGCGATGATTGCGCCATCACGGGATGGCGGCAAAGCGAGGCGAAACCGGTTTAAAGTTCTGTCGCAATCGGATCAACCGGCGGCATGGTTTTGCTCGCTGCCGTGCTTCGGATATTGTAAAACGTGGCGACAATGCCGCTCGCCAGAATAATGATGATACCGAGCCAGCTTAACCAGTCCAGTACATCGTTCCAGATCAGGATGCCCCACATGCTGGCAAACACGATGCCCGTGTATTGCAGATTGGCGGTAACCAGCGTATTGCCGAGCCGGTAGGCGCGCGTCATGGCCATCTGCGCCATTGCGGCCAGCACGCCTATGCCGAGCAGCAATATCAGGCCGTAGCTGCTGTGCGGGCGCAGTAGTGTGAATGTCGCACCGCCGGTCATGGCATCGAACAGGCAGCCGGCCAGGCCGGCGACAAAGCCGGTTGCCGAAAAATAAAATACGACGCGCGATTCCGGTTCGCCCAATTGGCCCAGATGACGTACTTGCAGGTAGGCCAGCGCCGACAGGATGCCGGAACACAAACCGAACAATGCGCCTAGCAATTGTTCTTCATGTATCGATGGACGCAGAAGCAGGGTCAGGCCGGCGAAGCTCATGAAGATGGCGGCGACCAGGCCCCATTCGAAGCGCCGTTTGCCGCTGCGCCAGGCGACTACGAACAGAATCCCCGAGATCCAGATCGGTGCCATGTAATTGAGCGTCATCGCGGTCGCCAGCGGCAGCAGTGCAATGGCGCAAAACCATAACCACAATGAAGTGACGCCCACTACGCAACGCCACAGATGTTGCCATGCCAATCGGGTTTTAAGCGTGCCGCCCTGTTGCAGGATCAGCGCATAGATGAAGATGATGCCGATGAAGCCGCGATACATGACGATTTCGGCGACGGTATAGGTTTCCGATGCGAGCTTGACACACACGCCCATGATTGAAAAGACGAGGGTGGCAAAGAGCATCCAGAGTGATTGCATGATTGATGAGGTGAGAGTGCTGAGATTGATGCCACGGCGGAACGGCGGGGTATTCATGCGTGATGCGCGCATCGCACGCATCACGCAGTTGTATCAAGCATTTGTATCACGCATTTTTCAAACGTCCAGCTGGCGGCGATACCATTCATGGAAATGCTGCATGCCGTCTTCCATCGGCGATTGATACGGACCGACTTCATTTTCGCCGCGATCCATCAGAATTTTGCGGCCGGCATCCATGCGCAAGGCGATTTCATCATCTTCTTCGCAGGTTTCCATGTAGGCGGCGCGTTCGGCAGCGATGAATTCTCGCTCGAACAAAACGATTTCTTCCGGGTAGTAAAACTCGACTACGTTACGCGTTTTCTGCGGACCGTCCGGCCACACGGTAGACACGACCAGCACGTGCGGGTACCACTCGACCATGATGTTCGGATACAGCGTCAGCCAGATTGCTCCGTATGGCGGCGCTTCGCCTTTGCGGAACTGCAGTATCTGTTCCTGCCACTTTTGATAAGTGGGCGAGCCGTGCTTGGCCAGCGCGTTATGTACGCCGACGGTTTGCACGCTGTACTGATCGCCGAACTCCCACTTCAGATCGTCGCAACTGACAAAGCTGCCGAGGCCGGGATGGAAGGGTTCGACGTGGTAATCCTCCAGATAAACTTCGATGAAGGTTTTCCAGTTGTAGTTGCAGTCGTGCACTTCGACGTGATCCAGCATGTAGCCGCTGAAGTCCAGATCCTTGGTCACGCCCAGCTTGCTTAAAATTTGTGCGACGTTGACGCCGTTTTGTTCAAACAGCAGGCCGTTCCAGTTTTGCAGCGGTGTATTCGACAGGTTCAGGCAAGGCGTTTCGCCGAAATGCGGCGCGCCTATCAATTCACCCTTGAGATCATAAGTCCAGCGATGCAGCGGACAGACGATATTGTTCGCATGGCCGCGGCCATTGAACATTTTCGCCTGGCGATGACGACAGACGTTGGACAGCAATTCGATACCTTGCGGATTGCGTACCAGCATGCGGCCTTCGTTTTCCCACGCGAGCGTGGCAAAGTCGCCGGCATTCGGCACCATCAATTCATGCCCCGCATAACGCGGGCCATCGCGGAACAATTGCTGGATTTCCTGCTTCAACAGCGTTTCGTCAAAATAGACGTTGACTGGAAGTTGCGCGTTAGAGCGCGCGAGTTTGGCGAGATTAGCCAGATCGGACATCCCCACCTCCAAATTAATTTGCACCAACCTAGAAGGAAAGAATCCGCAAAAACCTTAGATCAAACGAGATAAAGAGGCAATTTTGGACAGAACCGAGGATTATACCCTAGAGTCAAAGTGCCGAATAAGCCCGTCCGGGAGCTTTTTGGCGCAAGGAATTGCATTCTTGGCAGAACATAAACATTTGCTTATATGGCGTATAAAACCCGGCTCAAATAATGAAATTGCCAAAGAAGCAAGCTTGATCCCTTCTGTTTTTTGGAAAAATTTTGTAAAACTGGCGGTGTATGGGACTGCAGAAGCGGCGTTTATCAACTTTGACGGGTGGATTGCTCTAAAATAACGGGCTAAACCTTTTTCCTGTCCCTATGTCAAAAAAACTTACTGTCGCCACCTTGCCTGCTTCGTTTGAAGAAGCGATGGCAGAACTCGAGCAGCTGGTCGCGCGCATGGAAGCCGGCGAGCTGCCGCTGGAAGCGTCCGTGGCCGCCTACAAGCGCGGCTCGGAGCTGGTCAAGTATTGTGCTGCGCAACTCGAAAAGGTAGACAGCCAGGTCAAGGTACTGGAAGGCGACATGCTCAAGCCGTTCAATGTCGATCCTCATGCTGCCGAGGCGGATGAATGACGACAGCGCCGATGTTTGAAGACTGGATGAAATCCGTTCAGGTCGCTATGGAGCAGGCATTGCTGCAGTATTTGCCATCGGTGCAGCAGACGCCCGAGCGTTTGCACGAAGCGATGCACTATGCGGTGCTGGATGGCGGCAAGCGCGTACGGCCCTTGCTGGTGCATGCCGCCGGCGCCTTGTTCGACGCGGATGAAACGGAACTGGCGCGTGCCGCGGTTGCAGTTGAGATGATTCACGCATATTCGCTGGTGCATGACGATATGCCGTGCATGGACGACGATGCGCTGCGACGCGGCAAGCCGACCGTGCATGTGAAGTACGACGAAGCATGCGCGTTGCTGGTCGGCGATGCCTTGCAGTCACAGGCATTTGATGTATTGGCCGATGGTCGACTGGAACCGGCACGTCAGTTGTCCATGGTGCGCTTGCTCGCCAAGGCATCCGGTTCGCTCGGTATGTGCGGCGGTCAGGCCATCGATCTGGCGAGCGTAGGATTGACGCTGTCGCTGGAAGAGCTTGAGCAGATGCACACGCTGAAAACCGGCGCCTTGTTGCGTGTGTCGGTATTGCTCGGTGCGTTGGCTGGCAAGCAGTTATCCGAGAATGAAATAGCTGCGCTGGATCAGTATTCCAGCGCGATTGGTTTGGCGTTTCAGGTGGTCGACGATGTGCTGGATGCAACGGCAGATTCGGCCACGCTGGGCAAAACGGCGGGCAAGGATGCGGCCGATAACAAGCCGACCTATGTATCGATTCTGGGGCTGGCGCAATCGCAGGCCCTGGCAGAAAAATTGCGCATGGAAGCTCATCGTGCGCTGGAGCAGTTTGGAGACAAGGCGCGACGCCTGCGAGAACTCGCGGATTTGATCGTGCAGCGGAAAGCCTAGAATGAATTTGCTAGAAACAATTAATGACCCGGCCGATATGCGGCATTTCACACGCCCACAGCTCAAGCAACTGGCCGATGAGTTGCGTGCGTTCGTGCTGGAATCCGTGTCGGCAACCGGTGGGCACTTGTCGTCCAATCTCGGCACTGTTGAATTGACGATCGCCTTGCACAATGTGTTCAACACGCCGGAAGATCGCATCATCTGGGATGTCGGCCATCAAACCTATCCGCACAAGATCTTGACCGGGCGGCGCGACCAGATGCACAGCCTGCGTCAGCGCGATGGCATCTCGGGTTTCCCGCGACGCGACGAAAGTGTTTACGACACCTTCGGCACCGCACATTCGTCGACTTCGATTTCCGCGGCATTGGGGATGGCGCTGGCCGCGAAAACCAAAGGTGAAAGCCGTCACGCGATTGCCGTTATTGGCGATGGCGCGATGACCGCCGGTATGGCGTTTGAAGCGCTGAACAACGCCGGCATCTACGATGACATCAATTTGCTGGTGATACTGAACGATAACGATATGTCGATCTCGCCGCCGGTCGGTGCCCTGAATCGCTATCTGGCGCGTTTGATGTCGGGCCAGTTTTATGCAGCGGCAAAGAACGTCGGCAAAACCGTGTTGCCTGCCCCTGTGCGCGAGTTGGCAAAACGGTTTGAAGAGCATGCCAAGGGCATGATCGTGCCGGCCACCATGTTTGAAGAATTCGGTTTCAACTATATCGGACCTATCGACGGTCACGATCTGGATTCGCTGATCCCGACCTTGCAGAATCTGAAGAATCTGAAAGGCCCGCAATTCCTGCACGTGGTGACGAAAAAAGGGCAGGGCTACAAGCTGGCGGAAGCCGATCCGGTGCTGTATCACGGCCCCGGCAAGTTCGATCCGGCGGAAGGCATCAAGCCTGCGGCGGCGTCCAAAGTTACCTACACCAGCGTATTTGGCGACTGGCTGTGCGATATGGCGGCGGCCGACGACAAGCTGATCGGCATCACGCCGGCGATGCGCGAGGGTTCCGGCATGGTCGAGTTCGAGCGTCGTTTTCCTGGCCGTTATTACGATGTCGGCATTGCCGAGCAGCATGCGGTGACGTTTGCCGCCGGCATGGCATGCGAAGGGCTGAAGCCGGTGGTGGCGATTTATTCGACCTTCCTGCAACGCGGTTACGATCAGCTGATTCATGATGTGGCGCTGCAAAATC
This sequence comes from Herminiimonas fonticola, assembly GCF_040395855.1. Lineage (GTDB taxonomy): Bacteria > Pseudomonadota > Gammaproteobacteria > Burkholderiales > Burkholderiaceae_D > Oxalicibacterium > Oxalicibacterium fonticola_A. The sequence goes on from NZ_JBEBPO010000049.1 coordinate 16,307, forward strand.
TTGATGTGACCTTTGCGCTGGATCGCGCCGGCCTGGTCGGTGCCGATGGCGCCACCCACGCGGGCAATTACGATATCGCCTATTTGCGTTGCATTCCTAACATGGTGGTGATGGCGGCGTCGGACGAAAACGAGTGCCGTCAGATGCTCTCCACCGGTTTCCACTACAATGGGCCTGCTGCAGTGCGATATCCGCGCGGTGGCGGCATAGGCGCCAGGGTAGAAAAAAATCTGGCAACGATTCCGCTTGGTACCGGCGAGATCCGGCGCGAAGGCAAGCGGATTGCGATTCTGGCATTCGGCACCATGGTCGCACCGAGTTTGCACGCTGGTGAAGAACTGGATGCAACGGTGGCCAATATGCGTTTCGTCAAACCGCTGGATGTGGAATTGCTGAAGCGCCTGGCCGTCACGCACGAAGCTTTCGTGACGGTGGAAGAAGGTTCCATCATGGGCGGGGCGGGTGCAGCAGTGGCAGAAGCACTGGCCGCAGCCGGCATCGTCAAGCCGCTATTGAATCTGGGCTTGCCGGATCAATTTATCGATCATGGCGATGCGCAGCAGTTGCTGGCCATGTGTGGCCTGGATGCCGCCGGTATCGCGGCGACGATACGCCAGCGTTTCGGCAAAGGCGAACCGCGCCTGGTGGTCAATAACTGACCGTAAGTTTTTTCGGCGGCATGGATGTGCCGCCCACTTTATAGGTTTTGCAATGAATACACGCGATCTCGGTATGAGCGCCATTCCCGATGTACAAAGCACGCCGGATACCCGGAATATCGTCATTCAACGCGTAGGCGTCAAGGGTGTGCGTTATCCGATCACGGTTAAAACGCTGTCGGGCGTGCAGCCGTCGGTGGGTAGCTGGAATATGTATGTGCGTCTGGCCGAAGAACAAAAAGGCACGCACATGTCGCGCTTCATCGCCTTGCTGGAAGAAAATAATCAGCCGCTCGATGTGGCCGCATTTGGCGCCTTGATGCGCAAGATGCTGGTGCTGCTGGATGCCGATGCAGGTCGTATCGAAGTATCGTTTCCGTATTTCATCAACAAGACGGCGCCGGTATCGGGCGTGCAAAGTCTGATGGATTATGAAGTCGGCCTGACCGGCGAAATGAAAAACGGCGAACTGGAAGTGACCCTGAAAGTTTTGGTTCCGGTCACCAGCCTGTGCCCATGCTCGAAAAAGATATCCGCCTACGGCGCGCACAATCAGCGCTCGCACATTACCGTGCATGCAGTATTGAATGGCGATCTGGTCGTCGAGGAATTGATTGCGAAAATCGAAGAGCAGGCTTCATGCGAACTGTATGGTTTGCTGAAGCGCCCGGATGAGAAGTACGTGACGGAACGTGCGTATGACAATCCGAAGTTTGTCGAGGATCTGGTGCGCGATGTGGCGGTGATGCTGAATAATGACGAACGTGTTCTGGCTTATACGCTGGAGGCCGAGAATTTTGAGTCCATTCATAACCATTCGGCTTATGCATTGATTGAGAGTGACAAGCGGGTGAAGTAGGTTTTTCCTGTTTGAATGAGGAGCCGTTCAGTGTTTGCTGGGCGGCTTTTTTTATTTGTGTTTTTTGTTTTCAGTAATTGATATTGTTTTTTCTTCGATGACACTCAGTTGCCGGGAGTGGCCCGGCTGCCACTCACTTTCTTTGCTTCG
>NZ_JBEBPO010000050.1:0-17489 GCF_040395855.1 Herminiimonas fonticola
TTGATCTGGCGCACCTGGCCGTAGAACGATGCTTCGCCATTCTTCGGTTCCATGTAGACGAACTGATTGACCAGCATGGCCGGCACGACCGGGCCGCTCAGGCGATAGAAGGTGTAACCGGTGCCATGCTTGTTTTCCTGCCAGGATTCCATGCCCTTCGCATGCTTGATCCAGAAGTCGTCCGGCAATTGCATGATGCCGGAGTAGAGCAGGTCGGTATCTTCCAGCACGTGATCGTTCAGATACTCTTCCGCCGGCAAGCCCATCGCGCGCGCCTTGATGCGCATATTGATATCTTTCGATACCAGCACGATAGGGCGTCCCGGGTATTGCGCTTCCAGTGCGCGTACTACGCCGAGAATCTGATTGTCGGCCTTGCCCATGGGCAGGCCTTCCGGCAGCGTCACGTTCTGCAATTTGGTCTGGAAGAACAAACGGCCCTTGGCATCCTTGTTGCCGAGTTTCGATAAAGGGATGCCTTCATCGATTGCATTCTCCTCGACGCCGCTTACCAGTGCATCCAGCGAACGCGATACCTGGCGCGCACTGCGTGCGACTTCCGACATGCCCTTCTTGTGATCGTCCAGCTCTTCCAGCGTCATCATCGGCAGATAGACGTCGTGTTCTTCAAAGCGGAACAGCGAGGTTGGATCGTGCATCAGCACGTTGGTATCGAGCACAAACAATTTGGTGGTGCCGGATTTGTCGACCGGACGGCGGGCGCCAGACTTTGGCGCCAGTGCGACGGTTTGTGCGGAGACTGCACGCGGTTTTTCGGCCGGTGTCTTGTCAGCAATCTTGGCGCGGACGGGGGCCGGTGCTGTCTGACTCTGGCGTGCTGTCGGTTCAATCAATGTCAGTGCTTTGACAATCTTGTCCTTATCCGCCTTCGGATAGTCTTGCGGTGACAGCAGTGCAGCAGGCTTGGTCGGTAATTTAGGCAGGGGCATCAGGACCTCGATCTAGAAAGTTGGAAACAAAATACAAACAACGGTGATGCGCAGGCGAAAAGCAGGGATGGAGGAACAGATTTGAAAACGGTTGAGAAGAGGAAGAAAGCGGGGGAGGCACAAATCAAAAGCAAAAAAGCCGTTTGGGAAGGCTCATGGCCTAATCCGCAAACGGCTTTCTTGGCGAAAAATTCTTTTGAATTCAATGGGTTCTACAAACCTAGGTAAGAGCCTTCACAAACTCCAGTACTTCATCGATGTGTCCAGGCACTTTCACTCCACGCCATTCTTTCACCAATTTGCCCGACTCGTCAATAATAAATGTGGAACGTTCGATGCCGCGCACTTTCTTGCCGTACATATTTTTCATCTTCATGACATCGAACATCGTGCACAAGGTTTCATCCGGATCGGAAATCAGTTCAAACGGCAATGCCAGCTTTTCCTTGAATCCTTCATGCGAACGGATGCTGTCGCGGCTGACGCCGAAAATTTCGGCATTGGCAGCCTGGAACTGCGAATACATTTCGCGAAACTGTATGCCTTCCGTCGTGCAACCCGGCGTATTGTCCTTTGGATAGAAGTACAGGACGATTTTTTTCCCTTTGTAATCAGATAGTTGAAATGTCTGATTGCCAGTCATTGCGGCGGAAAAATCCGGCACGTTCCGATTGAGTGCGGAAGGGCGCTCTGCCACGGCGATGTCTTGATCCATTTTGTATCACTCTCTTAGTCGATGGTGTCGGCGCTATGCGTATGGCGCATGATGGACGAGCGATTCTTTGTCATTCCGGCATGTATTTGACAATGCATTAATGCAGCCAGAAATGAAGATGGGGGCGAGATTTTATCCTTCAAGCAATGAAACTTGAAAATCCTGTTTTATTTGCATCGCCCGCACACGGACTCAATCCTGATCAAGCCCGATGATAAAGACAATAATTTTCGACCTTGGTTCACACGGATGTGAATGTGATGAAAAACGGGAAATTATGCGTCGAATATCAGGGCCAGCGCGACCTTGCGGCCTTCTGCCATCAGGATATTGTAGGTGCGGCAGGCGGCTTGATTGTCCATGCATTCGACCCCTATGCGGCGCGCCGTCAATGGCGCAGTCAGGCGCGGGTGTACGAAACGCTGGCGCGCGCCAGTACCGAGAATGACGACATCCGGTGCAATGGCGTTGATCTGTTCGAAATGTTCGACTGTCAAGGTGTCGAAGGAATTCACCGGCCACGGTGCAGGGGCAATTTCGGGCAGTACGATGAGGCTGTAGTTGAACGGGAGCAGATTGATTTCAACCCCGTTTTCATCGTAAGCGGTAACAGTCTGATATTGCTGGGTGCTTGTGTTGTGAAGCTTCATGACGGTATGGGCAGAATATGAATCGGGATCGCAGGCGCGTATTTCCGATAGTTAGAAGATAAAGAACGCTTATTGTAACGTTTTCAGCCTTAAACCAGTCTTTATCGATTGATAAAATCGGTCGCTTTCGGCAAAATGGATCTCTTTCGCGGCGCAACATTGCGGCCGTCATTTTTCGCCGGTGTCGAGTTGTCCATCTTGCATGGGATGACTTGAAGGGCCGGCGTTTCTATTAGAACTTATCCATAAGCTCTGAAAAATAACAAGGAATTGCGCTGTGCGACCGATTCAAAAATCGAAAAAACTGGCTGAGGTTTGTTACGACATTCGTGGTCCCGTGCTGGAAAAAGCCCGCCAGATGGAAGAAGACGGTCACAAGATCATCAAGCTGAATATCGGCAATCTGGCCACGTTCGGCTTCGATGCGCCGGACGAGATTGTGCAGGACATGATCCGCAACATGTCGAATGCCTCAGGTTATACCGATTCAAAAGGCTTGTTCGCGCCGCGCAAGGCGATCATGCAGTACTCGCAGGAAAAGAAAATTGCCGGTGTGACGATAGACGACATCTATCTCGGCAACGGTGCGTCCGAATTGATCGTCATGAGCATGAATGCCTTGCTCAATACCGGCGATGAAGTGCTGGTGCCTTCGCCCGATTATCCTTTGTGGACTGCTGCGGTCAGCCTGTCGGGCGGCACGCCGGTGCACTATGTGTGCGATGAGCAGGCCGACTGGTTCCCGGATATTGACGATATCAAGAAGAAAATCAATTCGAATACCAAGGCCATCGTCGTCATCAATCCGAACAACCCGACCGGCGCGCTGTATCCGCTGGAGTTGTTGCAGCAAATCGTCGACCTCGCACGCGAACACCAGCTGATCGTGTTTGCCGACGAGATTTACGACAAGGTTTTGTATGACGGCGCCAAGCACGATTCGATCGCTTCGCTGGCCGATGACGTATTGTTCATCACCTTCAACGGCCTGTCGAAAAACTACCGTGCCTGCGGCTATCGCGCCGGCTGGATGATCGTCTCGGGTGAAAAACGTTATGCCAAGGACTACATCGAAGGTTTGAACATGCTGGCCTCAATGCGTTTGTGTGCCAATGCGCCTGGGCAGTACGCGATCCAAACCGCGTTGGGCGGCTACCAAAGCATCAACGATCTGGTCGGTCCGAGCGGACGACTGACGCGCCAGCGCGATCTGGCGCACAAACTGCTGACTGAAATTCCGGGCGTGACTTGCGTCAAGCCGAAATCGGCGCTGTACATGTTCCCGCGTCTTGATCCGAAGATGTACCCGATCAAGGACGATCAGGATTTTGCCTACCAATTGCTGGCAGAGGAAAGCGTGCTGATTGTGCAGGGCACGGGTTTCAATTGCCCGACGCCGGATCATTTCAGGGTAGTATTCCTGCCGAATTCCGACGATTTGACGGTGGCGATCGGCCGTATTGCGCATTTCCTCGAAGGTTATCGCAAGCGCCTGGGTTGAGCCCCTCATTTTATTTGATCGCCGCGTTTGCACAGCTTGCGAACGCATGTCGCAACTGACATCTTTTATACAGAAATTATGAAATCCATCAAAGTAGGTTTGTTAGGTGCGGGCACTGTCGGTGCAGGAACATTCAATATCCTGAAGCGCAATCAGGAAGAAATTTCGCGTCGCGCCGGCCACAAGATCGAAATCGTCATGGTGGCCGATCTGGATGTGGCGCGTGCCAGGGAACTGGTCGGCGCCGATTGCGAAGTGGTCAATGACGGCAATCTGGTGGTCAACCATCCCGATATCGAGATCGTGGTCGAATTGATAGGCGGTTACGGTATCGCGAAAGATCTGGTGCTGAAAGCGATTGCCAACGGCAAGCATGTCGTCACCGCAAACAAGGCTTTGCTGGCTGTACATGGCGATGAAATTTTCAAGGCGGCACAAGACAAGGGCGTGATGGTCGCGTATGAAGCGGCAGTCGCCGGCGGCATTCCTATCATCAAGGCCTTGCGCGAAGGCTTGACGGCCAATCGCATCGAATGGATAGCCGGCATCATCAACGGCACCACCAATTTCATCCTGTCCGAAATGCGCGACAAGGGCCTGGATTTCGATACCGTTCTGAAAGAAGCGCAACGCCTGGGCTATGCAGAAGCCGATCCGACTTTCGATATCGAAGGTGTGGATGCCGCGCACAAGGCGACGCTGATGGCGGCGATTGCATTCGGCATTCCGGTGCAGTTCGACAAGGCGCACATCGAAGGCATTACCAAACTGGAAGCCATTGATATTCGCTATGCCGAACAACTCGGTTACCGGATCAAATTGCTGGGCATCGCCAAACGGACGCCGCAAGGAATTGAATTGCGCGTGCACCCAACCCTGATTCCTGCCAAGCGTTTGATTGCCAACGTGGAAGGCGCGATGAACGCCGTGGTGGTGCAGGGCGATGCAGTGGGTGCGACGCTGTATTACGGCAAGGGCGCAGGCGCCGAACCAACCGGCTCGGCAGTGATTGCCGATCTGGTCGATATTGCGCGTCTGGCCGATGCCGATCCGGCACATCGCGTACCGCATCTGGCATTCCAGCCGAATGCAATGAGCGCGTTGCCGATACTGCCGATTTCTGAAGTGACGACCAGTTACTACCTGCGCATGCCTGTGGCGGACGAATTGGGTGTGCTGGCGAATATAACCAGCATCCTGGCGGAATCGACGATTTCCATCGATGCCATGTTGCAAAAAGAGCCGGGACAGGATGAAAGCAAAACCGACATCATCATGCTGACGCACCAGACGCAAGAGAAAAACGTCGAAGCGGCGATCAGGAAGATAGAAGCCTTGCCGACTGTGCTGGGTAAAGTCACCAAGATCCGTCTTGAGCATTTGAGCTGAACGGATAAAAAGGCGCTCGATAGAGCGCCTTTTTTCATTGCTTAACGTTCGATCAGCGTGCCGCGCTTGATCTTCTTTTGCAATTGCAGAATGCCGTAGATCAATGCCTCTGCAGTGGGTGGGCATCCGGGCACATAGACATCAACCGGAATGATGCGATCACAACCGCGTACTACTGAATAGGAATAGTGATAATAGCCGCCGCCATTGGCGCATGACCCCATCGAAATCACATATTTCGGATCGGGCATTTGATCGTAGACCTTGCGTATGGCGCGTCCCATTTTATTGGTCAGGGTGCCCGCAACGATCATCAGGTCAGCCTGACGGGGACTTGCTCTGGGCATGATGCCGAAGCGGTCCATATCGTAACGCGATGATGCTGCCTGCATCATTTCAACTGCGCAACAAGCCAGACCGAATGATAGATACCACATGCTATTGGAACGCGCCTGCGCCATCATGGCATCGACGCTGGTCAGTACATAACCTTCCGTTTCAAATTTTCCGCTTTCCATGATTTCTCCTGCTGAATTGGCAAGAGCGTAGCGCTGCAAAGGCACGAAAAATTGTACGGAAACGACATCCGATGAGGCTGTCGATAATTAGTCGATGAAGGCTTGCATATCCTTTTGGTTAAAACGCCATAGCCGATAGGCGGATTCATCGCTGTTGCGCGTCTTGATGAATTTTCCTGGCGCTGCACCGATGAAATCCTGAAAATCCCGGCTGAAGTGCGCATCGTCAAAATAGCCGCTGTCTTGCGCAATGCGGGTAGAGACGCCTCTCTCTGGTACTTGTGCAATCAGTGTTGCAAGCGCGGTGTTGAAGCGTGCCAGACGGCGATAGTCGCGCAGCGAGACGCCGTAATGCTGGCGAAAGCGCCGCTCGAACTGGCGTACACCGAGATTGCTGGCGGCGGCCAGTATGTGACCGGGCAACTGTAATTCCGTTGCCGAAAAACGAGGAAGCAACAGCAGCGTGTGCCGTTTGTGCATGCGCGCCTGATCCAGAAAAGATTCCATGCAGGCGACCACTTGCTGCGGATTGCGCGCGTATGCGATGTTTTCTTGCAGGGAGTTTGCCAAATGCGGGGCGACTGCATCTTCCAGTGGAATGATCTGATGTGCGATTTCGCCGCTGGGAATATCGAAATAATCGCTTAAATAATCCGAACGTATTGTGGCTGCCACGAATGCGCTACCGGGTTCGGCATGAAAATGCAGCGGTTTCAGGCTGGGTCCCCCTATAAAGGCGGATGGTAAACGGGCAGGTGCAGCATGCTTTGCAATGAGGGAAGAGCCGCCGCGCAGATAAACCACCAGTTGCGTAGCCAGATTGGCCGGCAAGTGATTGTTGGATGGCATGGCGCTGCCGACGACGAAGTTTTTGATCGCAGGTGAGAAGCGCAACGCAGGCAATATGACGTGATGCAGCATGACAGATGGACTGAATTATCGATTGGGTCGGTCAAGGGCAAGCCGGCAGGGCAATAGATCAGCGAATAGTATCCTAGCAGAGTGGCAGCGACGGATTCGGTGTTCACCTGTTTTGCAATAAAATAAACATCGCGTTGCAGAAGGCAGGTTTAACGGAAGGCGGTGGCAAGACCAGCGGAGCGCCGGGTGCGTACAAGCTATAATGGCGGTTGCTTTCATTGCTATTTATCCTATACCACGACATGCAATATATCTCGACCCGCGGCGCGTCCGCTCCCCAGTCCTTTTCCCATATCCTGCTCGGTGGCCTGGCGCCCGATGGCGGACTGTATCTGCCGGCTGAATATCCGCAAGTCACGGATGCAGAACTCGATGTGTGGCGTACGCTGTCCTACGCCGATCTGGCGTTTGAAGTACTGAAAAAATTCGCTACCGATATTCCGGACGCGGATTTGCATGCGCTGGTGCACAAGACCTATACCGCTGATGTGTATTGCAATGTGCGTCACGGTGAAGAAGCTGCACGCATTACGCCTTTGCGTCTGGTAGAAGAAAAAAACGGCAGCAAGCTGATGTTGCAGGCCCTGTCGAATGGCCCGACGCTGGCCTTCAAGGACATGGCGATGCAATTGCTCGGCAATCTGTTCGAGTACACGCTGGCCAAGCAACATGCGGAACTGAATATTTTTGGTGCAACCTCCGGTGATACCGGTAGTGCGGCTGAATATGCAATGCGCGGCAAGAAGGGCATACGCGTCTTCATGCTGTCGCCGCACAAGAAAATGAGCGCCTTCCAGACCGCGCAAATGTTCAGCCTGCAGGACCCGAACATTTTCAATATCGCCGTCGAAGGCGTGTTCGACGATTGCCAGGATATGGTCAAGGCCGTCTCCAACGATCATGCATTCAAGCAGCAGCAGAAAATCGGCACCGTCAATTCGATCAACTGGGCGCGCGTTGTTGCACAGGTTATTTATTATTTCCGCGGCTACCTGAGCGCCACTACCAGCAATGAACAGAAGGTATCGTTCACCGTGCCATCGGGTAATTTCGGCAATATCTGCGCCGGTCACATTGCGCGCATGATGGGTCTGCCGATACATCAACTGGTGGCAGCGACCAACGAGAACGATGTGCTGGACGAATTCTTCCGTACCGGCGTCTATCGCGTGCGCAAGTCTGCAGAGACCTATCACACCACCAGTCCGAGCATGGACATCAGCAAGGCATCGAACTTCGAGCGTTTCATTTTCGATTTGCTGGGCCGCGATGGCGAGCGCGTACGTGCCCTGTTCCAGAAAGTGGAAACGCACGGTGGTTTCGACCTGTCCGGCAAGCCGGGTAGCGATGGCGACGAGTTCAAGAACATTGCGCAGTTCGGTTTTGTTTCCGGCAAATCGACGCATGCAGATCGCCTGGCGACAATACGCGACCTGCATGCCAAGTACGATCTGACGATAGACACGCACACTGCAGATGGCGTCAAGGTCGCGCGCGAACACCTGACGCCAGGCGTCACGATGATCGTGCTGGAAACCGCCTTGCCGGCCAAGTTCAATGAAACCATACGCGAAGCCCTGGGCCGGGATGCCGAGCGTCCGGCCGGTTTTGAAAATATCGAGGATTTGCCGCAACGTTTTGAAGTGATGACGAAAGATATCGACAAGATGAAAGCGTTCATCGCGGCACAGACCGGTTTGTAAAAGCAGACTGTTTCCTGTATTGGATGGCAGCGGTATTTACAATCGCTTCATCACCAGATTCGTCACCAGATTATCGAGCCAAGCATGACTGAGCCTAAACCGATGTTGAGCGTTGCAGAAGCACTGGATTTCCTGCTGTCTTCTGCAAGAAAAATTACGGCAACGCAAACGCTGTCCACGCTGGAAGCGAACGGGCGCATCCTCGCCGTGGCGCAAAGTTCGCAACTGGATGTGCCGCCGGTAGACAACACATCGATGGATGGTTATGCGGTGCGTGCCGCCGATTGCGCCAGCGGCGAAGCTGTGTTGCGCGTCAGCCAGCGCATTCCGGCCGGGCATGTCGGCCAGCCTCTGGAAGAAGGTTGTGCCGCACGCATTTTTACCGGTGCGATGATTCCGCAAGGCGCAGATGCTGTCGTGATGCAGGAAGTATGTGTGGCATCGAAAGATGGCGCCGATGATCTGGTGACCGTCAAGCACGCGCCGCAATCCGGCGAGTGGATACGGCGTGCCGGTGAAGATATCCAGGCCGGCAGCGTGATTCTGCATGCAGGCCAGCGCTTGCGCGCACAGGAAATCGGCCTTGCCGCGTCGGTGGGTCTGGCGACACTGCCGGTGGTGCGCAAGTTGCGCGTTGCCGTCTTTTTTACCGGCGACGAACTGGCGATGCCGGGCGATGCACTCAAGCCCGGCGCGATTTACAACTCCAACAAATTCACGCTGCGCGGCCTGCTGGAAAATCTGGGCTGCGACATTACCGATTACGGCATCGTGCCGGATACGCTGGCGGCAACGCGCGATACCTTGCGTCGGGCGGCAGCAGAGCACGATTTGATCATTACCTCCGGCGGCGTGTCGGTAGGCGAAGAAGACCACATCAAGCCGGCCGTCGAAGCCGAAGGGCATATCAATATGTGGCAGATCGCCGTCAAGCCGGGCAAACCGCTGGCGTTTGGCGAAGTCAATCGCGCAGAAAAATCCGGCAAGGAAAACGACACGGCATTCTTCCTCGGATTGCCTGGCAATCCGGTGTCGAGTTTTGTTACCTTCCTGCTGTTTGTGCGGCCGTTCATTCTCAGGCTGCAAGGCGTGCAGGATGTGGCACCCAGGGCATATACGATGCGGGCCGATTTCAACTTGCCGAAAGGCGACCGACGCAATGAATTTTTACGTGCGAAAATCAATGCGGAAGGCGGCCTCGATCTGTTTGCCAATCAGAGTTCCGGCGTGCTGACTTCCACCGTGTGGGGCGATGGCCTGATCGACAATCCGCCGGGCAGGGCGATTGCGCAAGGCGATATCGTGCGCTTTATTTCATTCAGCGATTTGATGCACTGATCCATTACGAGTAACAGCGATATGAAAATTCAACTCAGATTTTTTGCCAGCGTGCGTGAAGCGCTGGGTGTGACGCAAGAGTCGATTACGGTGCCGGATAGCGTGGCGACTGTCGGCGATGTGCGGGTATTTTTGCAGCAGCGTGGTGGCGTGTGGGCCGAAGCACTGGCAGATGGCCGTTCATTGCGGATGGCCTATGATCAGGAAATGACGAATGCAGCCACCGCAATAGCAGATGGCGGCGAAGTGGCTTTCTTCCCGCCTGTAACCGGCGGCTGAATACGGCAGCTTATTGCAGCAAACAAATACGCAATTGAGCAATACGGAGTAAACCAGCATGGCGATACGCGTACAAACTGAAGATTTCGATGTCAGCAAGGAAGTGGCAGACTTGCGTGCGAACAGCCCGCAGGTCGGGGCTGTCGTTACGTTCATCGGCACTGTGCGCGACATGAACGAGGGTGCCAGCGTGGCCGAGATGGAGCTTGAGCACTATCCGGGCATGACGGAAAAAGCATTGCAGAATATTGTCGAGCAAGCCAAATCACGCTGGCCGATTTTTGATGCATTGGTGATCCATCGCATAGGCCCCTTGCTGCCGCTGGAGCAGATCGTACTGGTCGCAGTGACGTCTGCACATCGCGGCGAAGCGTTTTCTGCCTGCGAGTTCATCATCGATTACCTGAAAACGGAAGCGCCATTCTGGAAAAAAGAGCAAACGCCTGACGGTGCGCGCTGGGTCGATGCGCGTGTCACTGATGATACGGCGCTGGCGAAATGGGCGGTTCCATCCAGTAGGGATAGCCACTGATGATGAGCTGGCTGGCAGTGGGTGTCGGCGCTGCCATCGGTGCCTGGCTGCGCTGGGGACTGGGCCTCTGGCTCAACATGATCAATCCGCAACTGCCGCTCGGAACGCTGTTTGCCAATCTGGGCGGCGGTTATCTGGTCGGGATTGCCGTCGCTTTCTTCACCAGTCATCCAGGCGTGCCGCCGGAATGGCGCCTGTTTGCGATTACCGGCGTTCTCGGTGGGCTGACTACCTTTTCCACCTTCTCGGCTGAAGCAGTACTGCTGCTGCAACGTGGCGACTATGTGTGGGCGCTGGCGCACACGCTGCTGCATCTGCTCGGCTCGATTCTTTTCTGCATAGCCGGATTCGCGACGTACCGCGTCCTGTCGGCGTAGACTGTAAGGCAAGCGGCGACTTTCTGATTGCCTTTGTCGCTGTAGGTATCGAGTGAATTTCCCGTTTTAAACACCCCTGTCATAAAAATGGTTATTGAAAAATAGCCGTTTGGCCCACATTTCTCTGCATTAACGATCTTCTATTGGGGGATGCAATGCGTATAGATAAACTGACGACCAAGCTGCAGGAAGCGCTCGCCGATGCGCAGAGTCATGCTGTCGGCAATGACAATCAATATATAGAACCAGTGCACGTACTCGTTGCGCTGCTGAGCCAGGACGACAGCAGCACGCGCTCGCTGCTGCAACGTGCGGGGGCCAACATCAACGGCATGGTGACCGCGCTGAAAAGTGCGCTGGAGCGCCTGCCCAAAGTCTCAGGCACTGGCGGCCAGGTGCAGGTCGGGCGCGATCTGACTTCGCTCCTGAATCTGGCCGACAAGGAATCGCAGATGCATGGCGACGAGTTCATCGCCACTGAAATGCTCTTGCTGGCACTGACCGAGGACAAGTCCGACGCCGGCAAGATCGCGCGCGAAAACGGTTTGACGCGCAAGGCGCTGCAAGCCGCGATCAAGGCGGTGCGCGGCAACTCGAAAATTGATTCGGCAGAAGGTGAAGGCCAGCGCGAAGCGCTCAAAAAATACACGCTCGATCTGACCGAACGTGCACGTATCGGCAAGCTCGATCCGGTTATCGGTCGCGATGACGAGATTCGGCGCACCATCCAGATTCTGCAACGCCGTTCCAAGAATAATCCGGTATTGATCGGTGAACCAGGCGTGGGTAAAACCGCCATCGTCGAAGGTTTGGCACAACGCATTGTCAATGGCGAAGTGCCTGAAAGCCTGAAGGGAAAACGTGTGCTGTCGCTCGACATGGCATCGCTGCTCGCTGGAGCCAAATATCGTGGCGAGTTTGAAGAACGCCTGAAGGCAGTGTTGACCGAACTTGCAGAGGACGAAGGCCAGACCATCGTCTTCATCGACGAGATGCATACGCTGGTCGGTGCCGGCAAGGCCGAAGGTGCAATGGATGCCGGTAATATGCTCAAGCCGGCATTGGCACGCGGTGAGCTGCACTGCGTAGGCGCAACCACGCTCGACGAGTACCGGAAATACATCGAGAAAGATGCGGCGCTGGAACGCCGTTTCCAAAAAGTCCTCGTGGATGAGCCAACGGTGGAAGCAACGATCGCCATCCTGCGCGGCCTGCAGGAAAAATACGAAGTTCATCACGGCGTCGACATTACCGATCCGGCAATTGTCGCTGCGGCAGAACTGTCGCATCGCTACATTACCGATCGCTTCCTGCCTGACAAGGCGATCGATTTGATCGATGAAGCGGCAGCCAAGATCAAGATCGAGATCGACTCCAAGCCGGAAGTAATGGACCGGCTGGACAGGCGCGTCATTCAATTGAAGATCGAACGCGAAGCGATCAGGAAAGAAAAAGACGAAGCCTCGCAAAAACGCCTGGCTCTGATTGAAGAAGAGATAGAAAAACTCGGTCGTGAATACGCCGATCTGGAAGAAATCTGGAAAGCGGAAAAATCAGCCGCACAGGGCAGCCAGAGCATCAAGGAAGCAATAGAGAAAGCCCGTCTGCAAATAGAAGAGGCGACGCGCAAGAGCGACTGGCAGCGCGTGTCTGAATTGCAGTACAAGACGCTGCCCGAACTGGACGCGCAGCTGAAGAATGCCGTTACCGGCGAAGCGACTGCTGAAAAAGGCAAGCCGAAACTCGTACGCACCCAGGTCGGCGCGGAAGAAATTGCCGAAGTCGTTTCGCGCGCAACCGGGATTCCGGTCTCGCGCATGATGCAGGGTGAACGCGAGAAGCTGTTGCAGATGGAGGATGCCTTGCACAAACGTGTGGTCGGCCAGCATGAAGCAATCGTTGCGGTGTCGGATGCGATCCGTCGTTCACGCGCCGGCCTCGGCGATCCCGGCCGTCCTTACGGTTCCTTTATGTTCCTGGGCCCGACCGGCGTCGGCAAAACCGAGCTGTGCAAGGCGCTGGCATCCTTCATGTTCGATACTGAAGACGCATTGATCCGCATCGACATGAGCGAATTCATGGAGAAGCACTCGGTGGCGCGTCTGATCGGCGCACCGCCAGGTTATGTCGGCTACGAAGAAGGCGGTTACCTGACCGAAGCCGTGCGGCGCAAACCGTACAGCGTGATTCTGCTCGACGAGATCGAGAAGGCACATCCCGATGTGTTCAACGTGCTGCTGCAAGTGCTGGACGATGGCCGCATGACGGATGGGCAAGGCCGCACTGTCGACTTCAAGAACACCGTCATCGTGATGACGTCGAATCTGGGTTCACACAAGATTCAAGCTATGGAAGGCAGCGAACCGGCATTGATCAAGATGGCGGTGATGGCCGAAGTGCAGTCGCATTTCCGTCCTGAATTCATCAATCGCATCGATGAAATTGTCGTGTTCCATGCACTTGATGAGAAAAACATCGGCTCGATTGCGAAGATCCAGTTGCAGGTTCTGGAACAACGCCTGGAACGCATGGATATGGCGATGAATGTATCGGAAGACGCATTGCAGAAAATTGCAGAAGCCGGTTTCGATCCTGTGTATGGCGCACGGCCGTTGAAACGTGCGATTCAGCAGCGTATCGAAAATCCTTTGTCCAAGGCTATCCTGGAAGGAAAGTTTGGACCCAAGGATGTGATTTCGGTTGATGTGAAGGATGACGAACTGGTATTCGTCAAAGGAAAGTAATTGGAAAGCCCGCCATGTGATGAGCATGGCGGGTTTTTTTTATGTTCTTGAAGAATCAAGGCTGGCGTGCATAGCTGACCGTCAGCATTTCCCATTGATGCCCATCGGGCTCATTCCAATACACGATGCTGCCACCGTGCGCGGTATCGATTTGAAAATCAGTTCTTCCATGTACGTTGCTGCGATAAGGAATGCCTGCTGCCTTGATGCGCTCGAGGATGGCATCGAAGGCTTTCTGTTCCACACGAAAACAGTAATGCAGCATCGGTATCGGATCTTCCCACTCATCAAAATCCAGGGTCAGGTCATCGCTTGCATAAACCGGAGCGAAAGGGCCGATACCTGTTGCCGACCAGGGCACGCCTAGAAGTTCAGCCAGCAGTTTGGCTGACGCCAGTTTGTCGCGCGACGGCACCATAAGATGATCAAGATGGATAGACATTGCGGTCTCCTGTTTGTAGAGCTTATGCAATCGTGATGTCTGGCGATCAGCTTGCTATCGTCATCAGGCTGGCGTTGCCGCCTGCCGCTGTCGTATTGATGCATAGCGCGCGTTCATTGATGAGTCGCCATAAAGGAATCGCTTGTTGAAACTCTGTCGTCACGATAGGCACGATAGCACCATCGCGCGCCGCCAACGCTGTGCGTAAAGCGGACGTATGCTGTCCGCGTTCAAGCAGAGCCAGCCGCAGATCACGGCAATCATGTTGATGCCCGACGATCATCATGCCGGCGCGCAATCGTGCAGGAAGATCGTTTGGTACAAGCATGGCAGTGTTTTGCAATAACACGACTTGATTGCCGGTCGCATATACGGCTGCCAGCTGGTTCAGTAATGCCGGAGTTGTCTCTGCCATACAGAGTACCGAGCCGCGCGCGGCAAAATGCAAGGTATTCAATTCACCGGTTGGCCCTTGTAGATGCAGGACTTTTCCGTACAGGCTATCGCTCGAATAACGACGGATAAGCTCGCTGAGTTGTTGATGTTTGTGTGCCAGACTCCATGACAGCAATTCTACCAATACAATTTGCATCTGCTGCGTTTCCGCCGTGTTTTTCGTATCCTGGTTTTCCATATCGAAGGTCGCTGCCGTTTCTTGTTGCAGGCGCTTCAGATAGAGCGGCCCGCCTGCCTTGGGACCTGTACCCGATAATCCTTCTCCACCAAATGGCTGCACACCGACGACCGCACCAACGATGTTTCGGTTCACATAAATGTTGCCGACGCGCGCGTGATCGACGATGTAATTGATGGTTTCGTCGATGCGGGAATGTATGCCCAGGGTGAGTCCGAAGCCGGTCGCATTGATATCGCTGACCAGTTGCGGCAGATCGTCGCGGCGATAGCGCAGTACGTGTAGCACAGGGCCGAATACTTCGCGTTGCAAATCTGCCATGCGGTCGATTTCAATGACGGCAGGTGCGACAAAGGTGCCTGCTGCGGTTGTCGCTGGCAATGCCAGCTGAGTCAGTATTTTCGATGCACTACGTGCTTGTTCAATGTATGTCTGCAGATTCTGTTGCGCTTCCTTATCGATGACGGGACCGATATCTGTAGCCAGCGAATCCGGATTGCCCATGCTTAGTTCCTGTAGTGCGCCATGCAACATGGTCAGGGTTTGTTCTGCGATATCCGTTTGCAGACACAACACGCGCAAGGCAGAACAACGCTGCCCGGCGCTATCGAAAGCCGAGCTGATAACGTCACGTACAACTTGCTCGCATAGCGCGGATGAATCAACGATCATCGCATTCTGCCCGCCGGTTTCTGCGATCAATGGAATGTCGCGGCCTTCAGCAATGCTGCGCTGTACCAGTGTGCAATTGATGCTGCGAGCAACTTGTGTGGAGCCGGTAAAGACGACGCCGGATATCCGCGCATCAGCGATCAGTTGTGCGCCTGTGGTTTCGCCCCGGCCGGGCATGAAAAACAATACATCTTCCGGCACACCGGCCTGATGCAATAGCTGAACTGCGCGGAAGGCGATCAGCGGCGTTTGCCTGGCCGGTTTGGCCAGTACGGAATTACCCGCTGCGAGTGCTGCACTGACCTGGCCGGTAAAAATGGATAGGGGGAAATTCCACGGACTGATGCAAGTTACCAGTCCCAACGGCCGCTCCGCTTTTGATGCCATAGTCTGCGCGCTGTAATAGCGCAGGAAATCAATGGCTTCTCGCAATTCACCTATCGCATTCGGCACAGTTTTTCCGGCTTCCCGGATGGCGAGTGCAATCAGTTCAGGCGCATGTTGCTGGAACAGCTCAGCTGCGTTCAGCAGGATAGTTGCACGTTCGGAGGGTGCGGTTTTTTGCCACTTGTCTGTAGCGGACATCGCGAGGGTTAGCGCACGCTCCACATCATCAGTATTTGTTTCAACTACGGTACCAGGCAGGTCGCTGTGGTCAGCCGGATTGCGAATGCTTGTCACGGTAGTGGATGATGAATGATCGAGCAGTGCTTGCGCATGCCATTGCTGTTTGCAGCATGTATTTAAAGCGGAGCTGAGATGGCGCAAGGCATGCTCATTGCTCAAGTCTATGCCTGCCGAGTTGAGTCTTTGCTTGCCATACAAATCGACAGGCAAGGTCAGGGCAGGGTGCGGCGTTCCAGCGAGTTCTGCGGCGAGCGTAATCGGATCTTTCAGTAGGGTAGAGATACTCACTTTGTCATCGACAATCTGATTGACGAAGGAGGAATTCGCGCCGTTTTCCAGCAGGCGCCGCACCAGATAGGCCAGCAGTGTTTCGTGTGAACCGACAGGTGCGTAAATGCGGCAAGGTACATCGAGTTGATCGGCGCCGACGATCTGGTCGTACAAGGTTTCGCCCATACCGTGCAGGCACTGGAATTCGTAATCCGTAACCTGCATTGCATGCGCCTGCTGGTAGATCGCAGCGACTGTCAGCGCATTGTGGGTGGCGAATTGCGGATAGATCAGCTTGCCGGCTGCCAGTAATTTTTGTGCGCACACCAGATACGAAAGGTCGGTGTATGCCTTGCGTGTATAAACCGGATAACCCGGCAAGCCGTCGACTTGCGCACGTTTTATTTCCGTATCCCAGTACGCGCCCTTGACCAGGCGCACCATGAGTTTCCGGCCGCTGCGTTGTGCAAGATCGATCAGGTAATCGATCACGTACGGACAACGTTTTTGATATGCCTGCACGACAAATCCGATGCCGTCGAATCCTGCCAGTTCGGGGTCGAAGGCCAGCGCTTCCAGCAGATCCAGCGACAGTTCCAGGCGATCAGCTTCTTCGGCATCGATGTTGATACCGATATCGTATTGTTTGGCCAGCAGAGCCAGACTTTTCAAACGCGGCAGCAGTTCCTGCATGACGCGTGCGCGCTGTGATCTTGCGTAGCGCGGATGCAATGCCGACAGCTTGACCGAAATTCCCGGACTGCTTTTGATGCCGCGTCCGTTGCCGGATTTGCCGATCGCGCGTATCGCCGCTGCATAGGATAGATAGTACGTGTGAGCATCCGCTGCCGTCATGGCGGCTTCGCCCAGCATATCGAAGGAGTAGCGATAGCCTTGCGCTTCATGTTCGCGGCTATTGTCCAGCGCTTCTTCTATGGTTCGTCCGGCGACGAATTGATTGCCGAGCATGCGCATGGCGAGATCCACGCCTTTGCGTATCAGCGGTTCACCGCCTTTGTTGATCAGGCGTGCCAGTGCTGCGATGAGGCTTTGCTCGCTGATGTTGCCGAGCAGCTTGCCGCTTACCAGCAAGCCCCAGGTGGCGGCATTGACGAATAGCGATGGTGATGCGCCCAGATGACGTTGCCAGTCGCCGTTGCCGATCTTGTCCGCAATCAAACGGTCTGCAGTCTCGTGATCGGGAATGCGCAATAGCGCTTCGGCCAG
>NZ_JBEBPO010000051.1:0-17454 GCF_040395855.1 Herminiimonas fonticola
ATACGGATTTCATGATGTCGTTTTCGATAATGAGCACTCGACCTGCCTCCCCGCGGGTCGAATTCAACGAAAGATGCGATGCGAAAAATCTGAGCAGCCAAGCGTCACCGGTTAGTGCAGACGCATGCTTGCGACCTTCCCCGTGCGCATTGCTTTCACCTGTTCCGGCCGGTATCCGGGCTGACAAGCAAACCGTCTCACCTTCCCATGCAGTTGCACAGTGGTGTAGAAAGACGATTAGTCACGCAATACCGTGACGCTTGTTTTACCGTTGCGGGGGCAGCACACCTTGACCTTGCGGCTTGGTGTTTCCCGTTTAACTGCAGACATGGACATGTCCGCGAGCACCAAAACTGCGCCATTGTACGGCGCATGCGATCCAGCAGCAACTTCTGCTGTTTCAGTGGCAAGCTCAAACGAGGCTGGTCTATAATCCAGCCTTGCCCGCCCTGCTCCTACATCGCATGTTTACTCCCGATCAATTGACAACCATCACCGAGCAATTGGCCCGCAAGCCGGATCGCACGCAATTAGTGGAAATCGATGGAACTCCCGTCATCGTCAAGCAACTGGAAGCGCCGCTCAAGCATTGGGGTTATCCGGTATTGAATACGCTCGCCAGCGTCTTGCGCCAGCCGATGCTGCGCGCGGTGCCGGCTCCCGGCAGCAGTGCCGCGCAGTCGATTGAAATCGCACGCCTGCGCGCGCTTGCAGCGGCCGGCGTTTCGGTGCCCGAAGTCCTGCATGTCACGCCGCACTGGTTTGCCATTTCTTTTCTGGGTGCGACTTCCATCGATCAATTGCTGCGGCAGCAGCCGGAAAAAGGACTGTATTACTGGGAGTCCGGTTTGCAGGCGATCCTGGAATTGCATCGCCTGTGCCAGACTGCCAGCCAGTGTTTTGCACGCAATATGATCTGGCATGAAGGCAAGGTCAGCTTCATCGATTTTGAAGACAATCCCAGCAGTGTGATGCCGATGGCATCGGCACAGGCACGCGACTGGCTGCTGTATTTGCACTCGACTGCCTACATTCTGAATATTGATGCACAGGAAATCGCGCAGCATTTCTTGCGTTATCTGCAGCAGGATGGCAGCGATGTTCAAGAGGAAGTCATGCGGGCAGCGCGCACTTTCGGCTGGCTGCGCATGCTGCCGAAACAGCGCAAGCCGTGGGGCAGAGACGTCGTGTCGGCGCAGGCAGCGGCACAGGTATTGCACCTGGCAGTCAGGGAATTGAAAAAACGCAGCTAGGTATCAGGCTGGTGCAGTTTAGCAATCCACTACCAGCAACTCACCGTAACGAATCTTGTGCGGCTTCTGCGCCGCATACAGCGCCATTTCCGGAATCGACAGGCCATGTTCGCAGGCAGCCAGCAGGCGTATGGTTCCCGCATGACAGATGACGATTGCATGTTCGACATTCAGCGTCGCCAGTTCATCGCGAAATGCGCGCACCCTTTGCGCAACCTGCAACACGCTTTCGCCGCCACCCGGCTGATAACCCACCATATCCCTGGCCCATGCATTGACCGCCGCACGCGGGATATCGTCCCAGGTGCGCATTTCCCAATCACCGAAATGCATTTCCACCAGACGCTCGTCGTAGGTCGGTGTCGGGCTCCCCAGCGTTTGTGCCAGACTTTCCGTCAATTCGCTGCAGCGACGCAGAGGGCTGGAGAACAACAAGGCATTTTTCGGCAATACCGGCAGCAGCGAAGCGCGCGCCGCCGCCAACTCTTCCGCCGCCACGGCCAGATCGGCGCGGCCATAGCAGGTATTGGCAGCGACGATGGGACGGGGATGGCGAACGAGATAAAGATGCATGGCGGTAATCTATGAAGCAAAGGTCCGTAAGCAAAGATCAATAAGCAAGTGCCGCCAGTATGCCAAGATAAAAAGTGACTTCAGCGACTTGCTGGACAGCACCCAGACAATCGCCGGTATAGCCGCCGATACGGCGTTGAAACATACGTGCCAGCCATAAAGAAGCGATTGTCGCCAGCAATACGCCAGCGGCAATCGCTTCCCAGGACATCCATTCTGTCAGGCCGAGCAACACCATGGGCAACAAGGCTGTCGCGCCGGCAATGCAAAACTCTCCATTAGACATCTCCTGCCCGATTGGTTTCGCCTTGCCGTTCGCCTTTGCATAATTCATGCGCCACACCAGGCTGATTGCGGCCAGCCGCGAAAACGGATGCACGATCAGCAATGCCACCACCACAGACGGTGAAGGCAGGCTGGCAAGCGTCATCCACTTCAGCGCCAGCATCAAACCGATCCCGATCGCACCATAGGCGCCGATGCGTGAATCCTTCATGATCTCGAGGACGCGCTCCTCTGTCACGCCGCCGCCGAAGCCGTCGCAGGTATCGGCAAAGCCATCCTCGTGAAAAGCCCCCGTCAGGTAAATGCCGGCACCCATTGATAGCAGAACCGCAACCGATTGATTCCAGAACAGCGATGCAAGGACATATACCAGCGCGCACACCAGCGCCACCACGATGCCCACGGCGGGAAAATAACGCGAAGCATGTTGCAGCCAGCGTTCATCGAAACCAACCCAGCGCGGAATCGGGATACGCGTAAAAAATTGCAGGGCAACAAAGAACAGGCGCAACTGATACACACAGCGCGCACTCAGGCTGGTACGTACGGGATGATCGACTTCCATCGGCTCCATCATTTATGCATCCTTGTTACTGACAGCAGCGGAATCGAAGGTCGCCATTTCACGCAGGAAATTGACTGACGCATGCAATATCGGCAAAGCCAGTACGCTGCCGGTTCCCTCCCCCAGGCGCAAACCCATCTGCAGCACGGGCTGTGCATGCAGATATGCCAGCATTTGCCTATGCCCCTGCTCATCCGAACAATGCGCAAACACGCAGTAATCGAGGATGGCCGGCTGCAGGCGCGCCGCTACCAGCAAGGCGCTGGTGACAATAAAACCGTCAATCAGCAATACCATGCTACGCTCGGCTGCAGCCAGCATTGCACCGGCAATCATGGCAATTTCAAAACCGCCGAAAGTCGCCAGGATATCAAGTGCCGCCGTACTTTCGACGACAGATGCATGACGCGCCACCGCAGCCTCTATCACTCTCTGCTTGTGCAGCACACCTTCCGGTGCCAGCCCGGTGCCGGCGCCTACGCATTCCGCCACCGGCAATTGCGTCATCACATGCATGATGGCAGCGGCGGCAGTGGTATTGCCGATACCCATTTCGCCGAAACCCACTACATTTCCGTTCACCCCGGCAAGCAATTCAGCGCCGTACTGCATGGCCTGCGCGCACTGTTCTGCACTCATCGCCGCTTCCTGTGCAAAGTTGCGCGTACCGTAGGCAACCTTGCGATCGAGCAAACCCTCGCGCGCACCAAAATCGTGATTGATGCCCGCATCGACGATATGCAGTGCGCAATGATTCTGTCGTGCAAAAACATTGATCGCCGCACCGCCGGCGAGAAAATTCTCGACCATTTGCCAGGTCACGCTTTGCGGATATGCAGAAATGTTTTCCGCCACCACGCCATGATCACCGGCGCAGACAATCAGGGCCGGCGCAACGATACTCGGCTGCACTGTCTGCTGGATCAGGCCGATCTGCGTGGCAAGTGTTTCCAGCATGCCGAGACTGCCTACCGGTTTGGTTTTATTGTTGATGCTGGCAGCCAGCGCTGCACTTAATACAGCATCATGCGTAGGGGAAATGACAGGAACGATAAAAGAAGATGACATGCTTGCCGTGTCCGCACAGGTACACGATCCTTGGAATTGAACTGACAGGTTGATAACATCTGCGCCGCCGCCAAAACATGCAGATGTACAGCAGTGTTTTTCGTCGAGATTGAAAACGCCGGCGCAAATAAAGAGTAGCAGCAGTGTAGGCGTGCGCATCTGGCGCGTCAAACAGACGACAACGGCAAAACCTGTGTGCCGCCCATGTTTTTTATTACCAAAAAAACAGCTTCCTGCCCGGCTTCGGCAAACATGTCGAAACCCGGAACAGCGTCAAAGCAGCCCATCTTTTAACCAAATTTTGCAATTGTTGCGCTGCATCGCCAACTTGCGTGGAATTGCTATGCGCCCTCTGTAAATCTGGGTATTATTGCTCCATGTTAACAGGTGAAATACCTGTTCCTATCCGTAGCTGAATGTCTGGAATGGCGCCGTTTGCAGCGACGCATCCGACAGCCTTGCTCTCTCAGCGCCCTCCCGAAAAACAGGACCGCGCAGCAAGGCGAAGCACACATGGATAACGATACGGAGAAAAATTTAATGAGCGGCGACGTAGACGATTTTGATGCATTGTTTGAAGAAATTTCCGCCCAGCGCGCGGAAACCGTAGCAACAGCCGCACCCGCTGCTACTGCCTCGCCGGCACCTACAGCGGCGGCCCCGACAGCGGAACCTATCGAAGACTTGTCCGAGAAGCCAATGTTCGAACGCCTGGGCGGCATCGTTCGCCTGCTGCACGATTCCTTGCGCGAACTCGGTTACGACCGCTCCTTGTCGGATGTCGCCTCGGAAATCACCGACGCACAGGGCCGCCTCGAATACGTCGCCACACTGACCGAACAGGCTGCCAACAAAGTGTTGAACGCCATCGATATCGGCATGCCGGAACAGGATTCCTTATCCAAAACCGCAAAGGAAATGGATACGCGCTGGGCCCAGTTGTTCGACGGCAAACTCAGCGTCGATGAATTCAAGAAGCTGGCCACCGACTCGCGCCAGTTCTCGAACAAAGTGGCGGAAGTGACGGAAGCCGAAAAAGCCCGCCTGCTCGAAATCATGATGGCGCAGGATTTCCAGGACATCACAGGTCAGTTGATCAAGAAAATCGTCACGATCACGCACAAGGCCGAAAGCGAGCTGGCACAACTGCTGCGCGATAATGCACCAGCCGAAATCAAGGCCGCCCGCGCAGAAGCCAAACCTGCCGCCGATGCACCTGTCCAGTTGATGAACGGCCCGTCTGCACCGGCTATCGCCATGGTGCAGGATGACGTCGACGGCCTCCTTGCCGATCTGGGGTTCTAATGGACGACATGCTCAAAGATTTCGTTGTCGAGGCGCTTGAACTGGCGACCAACGTAGAAGAGCATCTGCTCAGCCTTGAGCGCAACCCCGGCGACCTCAACACACTCAATGCCGTTTTCCGTTCCTTCCACACGATCAAGGGCGGCGCCGGTTTCATGAATTTGCCGGCCATGGTATCGGCCTGCCATCTGACGGAAAACCTGTTTGATGCATTGCGTACCGGTCAGGTACCGGTCACACCGATTGCCATCGAGGCAGCATTGCAAGCCAGCGGTTTTGTCGCCGATCAACTGACCGAACTGGCCAACGGTGCAGCACCGGAAAGCCTGTCGGCCATGCCTGATGCGCTGGAAGTGATACTGAACAGTGCGATCGACGGTAAAGATGCCGCACCTGTGCCTGCAGCAGCAACTGCATCGACGGTCGCAGTTGCTGCAGTTGCAGTCGACACAGATGGCCCGGACTGGAATGCGCTGTATCAAGCCGTTGTTCCAGCCGGTACGGCAGTGCCGGCATCTGCCACAACTGCTGCCAGCCCAGCCCCTGTTACTCCTGCGGCACCGGCCAAAGGCGGATGGGATGGCGTTGACAGACGTAGCAGTGGTGGTGGCGACAAAGCCGCTGCCAGCATCAAGGAGGAAAGCATACGCGTCGATGCGGTCAAGCTCGACGCCTTGCTGGAGGTCGCCGGCGAATCGGTACAAGCCGCCAATCAGGCCAGCGTGCTGCTGGAAAAACTGGCGCAATTCCCGGTTGAAGGACAGGCTGCGACACTGATGGCTGCATTGGCAGAAACGCTGAACCGTGCCTCGCGCTACTCCACCGAGTTGCAACGCGCCACGCTGTCCACGCGCATGCAACCGGTCGGCAAACTGTTCCAGAAATTCCCGCGTCTGGTGCGCGAGCTGGCGAAGGATCTCGGCAAGGATGTCGATCTGCAAATCGAAGGCGCTGAAACCGAAGTTGATCGCGTGGTCGTCGATAGCCTGTACGATCCATTGGTGCACATGCTGCGCAATTCGCTCGATCATGGCATCGAAGACAATGCCACCCGTACCGCGAACGGCAAATCGACCAAATCGGTGATTCTGCTGAAAGCATGGCAGGAAGCCAGCAGTGTCATGATCGAGATTTCCGATGATGGCAAAGGCATGAATGGCGAACAATTGCGTGCCAAGGCAATTTCCAAAGGATTGATCACCGATACGGCAGCGCAAACGCAGGAAGAAATGCTGCAACTGGTATTCCTGCCGGGCTTCTCCACCAAGGAAGTGGCCAACAGCGTCTCCGGGCGCGGCGTCGGCATGGATGTGGTGAAAACCGCAGTGGAAAAACATCGCGGTGCAATCACCATCGATTCCAAACTCGGCGTCGGTACCCGCTTCTCCATTCGTTTGCCAATTGAATTATCAATCGTACCAACCATGCTGGTGCGCAGTTCCGATGCCGCCTTGGCACTGCCGATGGCAGTCGTGCAACGCGTGGTGGAACTGCCCGACGAATTTGAACACGTAGGCGGCGCACCGGTACTGCGCGATCAGGGGCGTCCGTTGCCGGTACGTTCGCTGGCCGGCTCCTTGGGCTATGAACTCGGGATGGAAAAAGTCGGCATCGTCATCTCTGCGCCGCAACCCTACATTCTGTCGGTAGGTGCAGTCGAAGGCACTGCCGATCTGGTGATCAAACCGATGACGGCGATTACGGTGCCCGGCATCGCCGGTACCGCGCGTTCGGCGGAAGGCGAATTGGTGCTGGTAGTCGGCTTGTCATTCCTGCTGGAAGGCGCGCGCCAGACAGCAAAAATGGCAGCGTAAGCCTTCATCTGCGCGCGACTATCGCGCCAGGATGAGCGAGTTGCACAATAAAAAACACCCTGATTATTCAGGGTGTTTTTTATTTAATGCCAGAAGATATCGATACGCGCAATCAATCGTCCTTCGCGCCATCGATTCCCAATTCATGAATCTTCCGTGTAATGGTGTTGCGCCCTATCCCCAAACGCACTGCCGCATCATTCTTGCGACCATGCGTATGTTTCAAGGCCATCTTGATCAGCGTCGACTCGAACTGGCGACCCAGCGCATCCATTACCTCCGGTTTTCCTGCAGCCAGCAATGAAGCCGCTTCCATTTCCAGCAATGCAATCCAGTTGGAAGACTCCAATGGAACGCCTGCTGCGGCATGCGAAAACGAGGCCGTTTGCGGCATGCTGCCAAACATCATCGCATCACTTTCCGGCGTTGCGTAGCTCATGCCATTGATAGCACTTGAGCTCGCTTGTGCAGATGAAGCAAAGGCTTGCCCCTCTGTCAGCTCATGCGGCAAATCCTTGGCTTCCACAGTTTGGCCCGGCGCCATCACCGTGATCCAGTTGCACAGATTTTCCAGCTGACGCACGTTACCCGGCAATTCGAGATTGGTCAGAAAATGCATCGCGCCATCCGACATGCGTTTGACTTCGACGCCCAGCTGCTTCGCGCTCTGAGCCAGAAAGTGACGCGTCAGGATAGGAATATCTTCGCGCCGCTCACGCAAGCTCGGCAGGCGCAAACGAATCACATTGAGGCGATGATACAAATCCTCGCGGAACAAACCTTCGCGTACACGATGTTCCAGATTCTGATGCGTCGCTGCAATCACGCGTACATTCGCTTTCAGCGGTTGATGGCCGCCAACGCGATAGAAATGCCCGTCCGACAGCACGCGCAGCAAACGCGTTTGCAAATCGAAAGGCATATCGCCGATTTCATCGAGAAATAAAGTGCCGCCGTCCGCCTGTTCGAAACGACCTCGGCGCGAAGCTTGCGCGCCGGTGAAGGCGCCGCGTTCGTGACCGAACAGTTCGGATTCCAGCAAATCTTTGGGAATCGCTGCCGTATTCAAGGCGATGAAGGGTTGCGATGCGCGTGGACTGTGTTTATGCAATGCCCGTGCGACCAACTCCTTGCCGGAACCGGATTCGCCGGTAATCAGCACCGTCACATTCGATTGCGACAAACGGCCGATGGCGCGAAACACATCCTGCATCGCCGGTGCCTGACCGAGAATTTCCGGGGTTTCTGCCGATACCTGCTCAACGCTGGCTTCGCGCAGACTTTCTTCCAGCGCGCGGCGTATCAGTTCAACCGCCTTGTCGATGTCGAAAGGCTTGGCCAGGTATTCAAACGCGCCGCCTTGAAATGCTGCGACCGCAGAATCCAGATCAGAGAAGGCGGTAATGATAATGACCGGCAAACCGGGATGCTTGGCTTTGACTGCCTGCAGCAATTCAAGGCCGGTTTCACCCGGCATGCGTATGTCCGACACCAGGACCTGCGGTGCGCCGGTTTTCAATGCTTCCATCGCATCGCGTGCATTGGAAAAACTTTGCGTTGCAAGATTTTCTCGCGCCAGTGCTTTTTCAAGTACCCAGCGGATAGACTCGTCGTCATCAACAATCCAGATTGGTTTCATATAGTTTCAGCGTCCGCGTTCATATTGCAAAGTGAGTGATTCATTGCGGTGACTGTCCTGGATTCTGTCACGGCAATGGAATCAGAATTCTGAAATCCGTACATCCAGGCCGACTCTCACATTCGATCAAGCCCATGTGTTGCTGCACAAATGTCTGCGCCAGCGTCAGTCCCAATCCACTCCCGCCGTCCCGACCCGATACCAAAGGATAGAAGATGCGATCCTGGATGTCAGGCGGAATGCCCGGTCCGTTATCAATGATATGCAAGTCTAATGCCAGCCGGTAGCGCACCTTGGCCAGCGTCACCTGACGCGCAATCCGCGTACGGAAGATAATCTCCGCGTCGCCGGTTTTTACGCGGGAAGAAAGAACCTGCGCAGCATTGTGGGCAATATTCAATACCGCCTGTATCAGTTGTTCCTTGTCGCCGCGAAACTCGGGAACCGACAAATCGTAATCACGCTTGATCTTCAATCCGCTCGGGAATTCGGCCACGATCAGGCTGCGCACACGTTCGCATACCTCGTGAATATTCACATCGCCCACGATATGCGGACTGCGATGCGGCGCCAGCAGACGATCTACCAGCGTTTGCAGGCGATCCGCCTCCTTGATGATGACTTGCGTATATTCGCGCAGCTCTTTCACATGCCGTTCGGGCAACTCCAGTTCGAGCAATTGTGCGGCGCCGCGTATGCCGCCCAGAGGATTCTTGATCTCATGTGCCAGATTGCGGATCAATTCCTTGTTGGCCTGGCTTTGATCGATCAGGCGCTCTTCGCGATCCAGTTTCAATTGCTGGACGTTTTCGCGCAATTCAATCAGCACAGGTAAATCCGGATTGTCCAGCGCAGTCACAACCATGTGCACCTGCAGCGGCTCGCGCCCCATGCGTTCCAGCGTCAAGTCCTGACGCTTGTCGGCAAACTGATGCTCTACTGCTTGCTGGAATACCAGATCCAGCTCATGCGCATTGAGAAAAAGTTCATTGAGCCGGTGCGTCGCCAGAACCTTGTTTGAATTTTCCAGCAGATTTTCTGCTGCCGGATTGGCATAGGCGATATAGCCGTCGGCCCGCAGCACCAGCACGGCAGAGGCCAGCAGATCAAGGCCGCCAAAAGAGATTGAAGGTTTTTTCACAGAAATCCAAAAAAGAAAAGCCGCATAACGCGGCCTGACTCAAGCAAACATCGTACCGATGTTATTTTTACGCATCTATTTCAGATTGCCGAGTTCGCGCTTCAATGCCTCGACGTTTTTTTCCGTACGTGCAAGATCGTCTTTCAGCGCAGCCGTGCGTTCCTGATATTTTGCATAATTGCGTTCGTCGCCGCGACGCTCCGGCTCACCGTTATTATATTCACGGCGAATCTCGGCCAGTTTTTGTTCCTCGGTTCTCATTTCATCCTGCAGAATCTGCTTGCGATCGCTGTCGCGTGCTTTCTGGACAGTGTTGTCTACACGCGGAAAATCTGCCGGCTTGGCCGATGCAGTTTGGGCTACCGGTTTTTTAGGTGCGGAAGGAATCGTCGATACACCGGGCAAATCGACTTTCTTGCAGCGCGCGACAGAGCCGGTATTCTTGTATTCACGGTTGCCATTACTATCGACGCACAGGTAAACCTCACCCTGTGAATAAGCCGGGAGCACGATAGCGGAGAGCAACAAAATAGCGAGTTGACGTTTCATAAACTTTCTTTTTGAAACTGTTAAATCAGGATCCTAGTTTAGGACAAGAAACAAAACCTGACAAACACAGATCGCCGGTTTAAGGCACGTCCGCAACAAATCAGTTAAACAAGCCAATAAAAAAGCGGAAAAAGCCTGCGCCTTTTCCGCCTTGTTTCGCTTCCTTGCGTGTTCATTCCGCCTTGCGGCGCAATGAATTGTGCAAATTACAGCGAATAGTACATATCGTATTCGACTGGGTGAGCAGTCATGCGGAAGCGTTGAACTTCCTGCATTTTCAATTCAATGTACGCATCGATCATTGCATCGCTGAACACGCCACCACGGGTCAGGAACTCGCGGTCTTTGTTCAGGTGTTCCAACGCTTCTTCCAGCGAAGCGCAAACGGTTGGGATCAACGCGTCTTCTTCTGGTGGCAAGTGGTACAGATCTTTCGATGCTGCTTCACCTGGATGGATCTTGTTTTGCACGCCGTCCAGACCCGCCATCAGCAAAGCCGAGAAGCACAGGTATGGGTTAGCCAGCGGATCCGGGAAACGTGCTTCAACGCGGCGACCTTTAGGATTCGAAACGTGTGGGATACGGATCGAAGCGGAACGGTTACGTGCCGAGTATGCCAGTTTGACCGGCGCTTCAAAGCCTGGAACCAGACGTTTGTACGAGTTGGTACCTGGATTGGTGATCGCGTTCAGTGCCTTGGCATGTTTGATGATGCCGCCGATGTAGTACAGCGCGAAATCGGACAAGCCAGCATAGCCGTCGCCAGCAAACAGGTTTTTGCCGTCTTTCCATACCGATTGGTGCACGTGCATGCCCGAACCGTTGTCGCCAACGATAGGTTTTGGCATGAAGGTCGCGGTTTTGCCGTAGGTGTGCGCAACGTTCCAGATCACGTATTTCATGTTCTGGGTCCAGTCAGCGCGCTCAACCAGAGTCGAGAATTTGCTGCCGATTTCGTTTTGACCAGCACCTGCAACTTCGTGGTGATGTACTTCAACCGGAATGCCAAGCGATTCCAGAATCAGGCACATTTCCGAACGCATGTCCTGGAAGCTGTCGACTGGTGGCACTGGGAAGTAGCCGCCTTTTACTGTAGGACGGTGACCCGTGTTGCCGCCTTCCAGTTTCTCGCCGGTGCTCCACGATGCTTCTTCCGAATCGATCTTGACGAAGCAGCCGTCCATGCCGATTTTCCAGCGGATACTGTCGAAAATGAAGAATTCTGGTTCTGGACCAAAGTAAGCGGTGTCGCCCATACCGGACGATTTCAAGTAAGCTTCTGCGCGTTTGGCGATCGAACGTGGATCACGGTCGTAACCTTTGCCGTCCGATGGTTCGATCACATCACATTGCATGAACAATGTGGTTTCTTCGAAGAATGGATCGATGTTGGCGGTGTTTGGATCCGGCATCAACAACATATCCGACGATTCGATACCTTTCCAGCCTGCGATGGAAGAACCATCAAACGCATGACCCGACTCGAATTTATCCATATCGAAATGCGAAACTGGCACAGTGACGTGCTGTTCTTTACCGCGTGTGTCAGCAAAGCGAAAATCAACGAATTTGACTTCGTTGTCTTTCACCATCTTCAAGACCTCTGCTGCCGTCATTGCCATGCGAATCTCCTAAAATTTGAGCAAAGTAATACAGAATTAGTGAATGGGTTGTGAGGCCTGCGTGAGCAAACAGCATGCGTCCATAACTCGCCCAAAATGATAGCAGATTCCATGCCACCACCTTTCAATAATTCGCGCAGCCGCACTGCAACGGAGCGTGCGAGCCAACAGATGGCTCATGGCGATTTTTCTGCCTGCACGACCATAAAATTAAATGCACCAAACATGTGCAAATAAATCAATTCGCACCAAAATAATACGTTTTTGAAAAACAGCTGAATTTTCGCTTTGAATTGGTGCAAGTCGCTCTAATTCTTGTTTTTTCGGTAACAGCAAAATTGCTTAGCGGCAGTTGCTGGTGTAAAATTTTTGCTGGGTGTTTGCGCTGCATACTGCAGCGGACAGGCAACGCGTTGGTCGGGCCGCCACGCGGGGATAGCCACGACTTATGAATCCAAACCTAGAACAAGGTTCCACCCTGCCGCGCGCGCAAGTTCTTGCCGAACGCGCTTTTTCCACACTAGAAAAATTCCTGCACATCGAAGCTTTCAGCGGTGTCGTGTTGCTGATCGCCGCAGCAGTCGCGCTGATCTGGGCCAACTCATCCTATGCCGACGCCTATCACCACTTGTGGCATACCTCGGTTTCCCTTTCCATTGGTAGCTGGACCGTCTCCCAAACCCTGCACTTCCTCATCAACGATGGCTTGATGACTGTGTTTTTCCTGGTAGTCGGGATGGAAATCCGGCGCGAGATCCATGAAGGCGCACTGGCCAGTATGCGCCTGGCCGCGCTCCCGCTTGCAGCAGCATTGGGCGGCGTGGTGGTACCGGCACTGATTTACTACGGACTCAATCCCGGTGGTGAACAGGCGCACGGCTGGGCGGTACCGACTGCGACCGATATCGCATTTGCAGTCGGGGTGCTGGCATTGCTGGGACGTTCGATTCCATCGAATGTGCGCGTCTTCCTGCTGGCATTGGCCATCATCGACGACATCGTTGCAGTCCTGATCATTGCGGTCTTTTATTCCGGTGGGCTGGATTACAGCGGATTCATCATCGCAGCAGTCGGCATCGTCATGGTGCTCGGCATGCAAAGAATAGGGATCGCCTCAGCTTACGCTTACGTACTGCCAGGCGCAGTGCTGTGGTTCGGCTTATTGCAAACCGGTGCGCATCCGACACTGGCTGGCGTCATACTCGGCCTGATGACACCTGTCTTCGCCACCCGCACACGGATACATCCGCTGGAGATGGCCAGCAAAGCCGTCAAGGATTTATTGAACCACAGCGGCGGCGGCAAGCCAGATCCGCATCATCTGGCGCAGCCTTTGAAGCAGTTGCGTCAGGCACAACGTGATTTATTGCCGCCGGTCAGCCGCGTGCAGATGGCCTTGCACCCTTATGTCGCATTCGGCATCATGCCCATCTTCGCGCTCGCCAATGCAGGTGTTTCCCTGAATGGCATAGATCTCTCGGCCAACGGCTCCATGGTTGTAATGCTGGGTGTATTGGTGGCGCTGGTTCTCGGCAAACCACTGGGCATCATTGGCGCCAGCGTGTTGGCAGTACGCATGGGCTGGTGCGCGCTGCCACCGGGCGTGAGCTGGGGTGGCGTCTGCCTGGTCGGCTTGCTGGCAGGCATAGGGTTCACCATGTCCATTTTTATCGCTACGCTTGCCTTCACCGACGCCAATCTGCTCGGCGCAGCGAAACTGGGTATCCTGCTTGCTTCGTTGAGTGCTGCGATACTTGGATTGGGCTGGGGCGTTCTTCAAGCCAGACGCAAAGCAGCCTGATGTGACCTGAACGCAAGAGAACTTTATACTGCAGGCAATGCCAGTTCATTACTGGTATTGCCTGCATCTAAACTGTAAACCGAAAAGACAGGATCATCATGACGAAGCCCGCAGACATACTCGCCACCGCCCATCAGCGAGGCAAAGATAATGCACTCCCTTACGCCGGCGCGGTGACACCGCAAGAAGCTTATGCGCTTTTGCAAAATGACCCGAATGTGAAACTGGTGGATGTGCGTACCAATGCAGAACGCGACTGGATAGGCCGTCCCGGCATCACACCTGAACAGCATCTGGCCGTGCAATGGAATCTGTATCCGGGCGGCACGCAGAATGCCGATTTCCTGTCGCAATTATCGCAAGTTGCCGGCAAGGATAGCACTCTGCTTTTTCTGTGCCGCGGCGCCGTGCGCTCCAAGCATGCAGCAAAACTGGCAGCAGAAAACGGCTATGCGCATTCCTTCGACATCCTGGAAGGATTCGAGGGCGAAAAAGATGCCGAAGGCCATCGTAAAAACGTCAACGGCTGGTGCCACGCCGGCTTGCCGTGGACCGGTGCTTAGGATTTCGATTCGCTCAGCCACACGATACGCTTGCGCACAAGATTGATATGACTGCGCAAGCGATATAACTCATCCGCAAACGACAGCGGAATCGAAATCTGATTGACCTTCTCTTCGATTTCACGCAAGCGTCGCAACTGCGCAGGATAAACCTCCGCGCGTTTTTCCGGCGGCACGTCTTCTATCAATTGTTCCACCGTACGCAACTGCCCATACCAGCGGTAGACGCGTGAACGCACTTTCCACACATACAACGGCGGCACGATGCGCGACAGCGGCAGGATCAATGCGCCCAGCGCCACGATCACCACCCACATCCTCTGGAAAAAATTCGCCAGCCAGAACGGCATATAGCGCTGCAAAAACGGCGGGCCGTCGCGATAGAATTTTTCCGCATCCGGCACGACCGGAATTTCCGTATAGCTCGCATTGGGAAATTCGCCCTGCTTGCGGAACCAGCCGGCACCACCATGTATTGCCACCGCAGACTGCACAAACAAATCGATCAAGGCCGGATGCAAATCTTCACGCGCCACCAGCGTCGCCGTAGGCGCAATCAAATGAACATTCTTGGGCGGCAAATTGCGGCCGAGATCAACTATTCCGCGCGGCAAAACCACATGCGACAGATAAGGAAAGCGGCGCGAATACGCTTCAGCCTGTGTGAAATCGAACAGCTTGATGCCCGGTGTCTGCAACAGCATCTGGATCAGCAAGGCATCCGGTGCGGAACTGAATACCAGCGCATCAATACGCCCAGCCAGCAACTCCACCGTCGCCGGCGTGTTTTCCAGCTGACTCATTTTCACATCGCCGGGCTCCAGACCATTCACCGACAATAGCGTCTTGAATAATTTCGGCACGCCAGTCCCTTCCGCACCGACGTTAACCTTCATGCCCTTCAATTGCGTCAGTTGCGTGAGGTGCCGGCTTTCACGAAAAAACAGCCAGACCGGCTCGGTGAACAAGCTGCCTAGCGAAACCAGACCGGAGCGCTCCGCTTCTTCATGCTCGGTCGAGCCGCTTTGCACGAATGCGATATCGACACCGGATTCCGGATCGTTCAAACGCTGCAGATTTTCCTGCGAACCGAGCGATGGCTTCAGCGTGACCTTGATCCCAAACTGAGACAGGGAAGCGGCATACTTCTTGCCGAATTCTTCATAGGCGCTATTTTCCTGTCCGGTCGAAATTACGACATGTCGCGGTGGTGTCGGATCAACCAGCCGATAGGCGCCATAACAAAGCACGATGATCAGCAAAGCCATAGGACCCGCAGTAACGATCAGATCGCGCAACGAAAATTCAGTGAATTTGAAAATTTTTGGCATCTCGGTCTTGGTAGCAAAGCATCATGTCACGATGCCAATAATCGACGAAGGAAGCAAGCACTGCCGGATTTTTCAGCGCCGCAATGAACACTGCCGTCATCTGTCAGCCTGTTGGCAACAAATGACGGCAGGTGACGATCAGCTAAAAATGATCAAGCGAGTTTGGCTGCGTGTTCGCGTGTTTCGTGGAAAGTCACGTCAGGCCAGCGTTCTTGCGTCAGACGCAGGTTAACTCCGGAGCTGGCCAGATACGCCAGATTGCCGGCCGCATCGTGAGCCAGATTGTGCCCCGCAGACGATCTCTCGAAATCGGCCAGCATCTTTTTGTCTTCGCACGAAATCCAGCGCGCACTGCTGATGCTGGTTCCCTCGAACACCGCATCGACGCCATACTCATTCATCAAGCGGCTGGCAACCACTTCAAACTGCAGCACACCGACGCCGCCCAGAATCAGATCGCTGCTATTGACCGGCTTGAAAACCTGAATCGCGCCCTCTTCGCCCAACTGCTGCAAACCCTTGTGCAATTGCTTGATCTTCAGCGGATTGCGGATGCGCACCGAACGGAAAAAATCAGGCGCAAAGTAGGGAATACCGGTGAACTGCAAGGGTTCGCCTTCGGAAAAACTGTCGCCTATCTGCATATTGCCGTGATTCGGCAAACCGATGATGTCGCCGGCATAGGCCTCTTCAACCTGCTCGCGACTCGATGCCATGAAGGTCACCACGCTCGATACCTTGATCTCGCGATTCAGGCGCAGATGCTTGACCTTCATGCCGCGCTCGAAGCGACCGGAACACACGCGCAAAAACGCGATGCGATCACGATGCGCCGGATCCATGTTCGCCTGGATCTTGAAGACGAAACCGGAGAACGGCAATTCGGTCGGCTTGACTGAACGCACGGTCGCATCGCGTTCGCGTGGCGGTTGCGCCCAATCCAGCAAGGCATTCAGGATTTCACGCACGCCGAAGTTATTGATCGCAGAACCGAAGAATACCGGCGTACGGGTACCGTTCAGGAAGGCATCGAGATCGAACGGATGCGAGGCGCCGTGCACCAGTTCCACTTCCATTTTCAGTTGCTCTATCTCTTGCGGGAACATTTCCACCAGGCGCGGATTGTCTATGCCCTTGATGACTTCAAAGGTCTGGTCGGCCTTCTCGCTACCTGCGGCAAACAGCATGATCTCATCGCGCAACAGGTGATACACACCACGGAAATTCTTGCCCATGCCGATAGGCCAGGTGACTGGCGCGCACTCAATCTTCAGCACCGATTCCAGTTCATCAAGCAGCTCCAGCGGATCGCGTGTTTCACGATCGAGCTTGTTCATGAAGGTAATGATCGGCGTGTTGCGCATGCGGCAAACATTCAGCAACTTGATGGTTTGCTCTTCCACGCCCTTGGCGGCATCGATCACCATCAAGGCGGAGTCGACTGCTGTCAGCACGCGATAAGTATCTTCGGAAAAATCCTGGTGACCAGGAGTATCGAGCAGATTGACGACGTGATCACGATACTCAAACTGCATGACCGAGCTGGCGACGGAAATGCCGCGCTGCTTTTCGATATCCATCCAGTCGGAGGTTGCATGACGACCGCTCTTGCGGCCCTTGACGGTACCCGCGAGCTGAATCGCACCGGAAAACAGCAACAGCTTTTCAGTCAGTGTGGTTTTACCTGCATCCGGGTGAGAGATGATGCCAAAGGTGCGGCGACGCGCAACCTCACTCGCAATCAGTTCAGCGGAAACGGAACGTGTTTCAACGGCAGATTCGGATGCAATGGAGGAATCAGTGCTGGCGCTATCGGACGTTGGAGATTCGGGCGTGGCGGACATGGAATAGCCCTAGAAAAAGGGCTAAAGTCTACCGTCTCTTGGCCTTGAAGTCTAATGGAGCTTGCGCAGGCATTACATAGACGCAAGGAGACATGCTGCAA
>NZ_JBEBPO010000052.1:0-17412 GCF_040395855.1 Herminiimonas fonticola
CAATTCTTTTACGCCGATTTTCGGAAAGCAAATTCCACTGTTTCATTACATTCCAATTTTATTAGGCAGATAAGTGACAATCCCCGGGAATACAGCCAGCAAAGCGATGAATGCAATCATGATCCAGATGAAGGGAACAACGCCCCTGAGTATTTCGCGGTTCTTGATATCGGGCGATATGCCCTTGATGACAAACAGGTTCAGCCCGACTGGCGGCGTGATCAGTCCGAGTTCCATATTGACTGTCAGCACGATGCCGAACCAGATAGGATCAAAACCATTGGCAATAATGCCGGGCAAAATAACCGGCGTTACCATCAGGATGATCGCCACCGGCGGCAGGAAGCAACCCAGGACCAGCAACAGCACATTGACCCAGAACAGATAAGCCCACTTCGACATTTCCAGCGCTGACAGCCATTCCGCCGCGCTCTGGGTAATGCGCAGATAGCTCATCACGTAGGTAAACAAAAATGCCATCGCAATGATCATCATGATCATGCAGGATTCTTTTGCCGTTCCCAGGAAAATTGCGCGCACGTCCATCCAGCGATAGCACTTGTAAACCAGCGCTACCAGCACCATCGCACCGAAGGCTCCGATGCCGGCAATCTCTGATGGCGTACCGATCCCGCCGTACATCGCGTACATGATGATGGCAATCAGGATCACGAATGGCAGCAGGCGTGGCAGCACTTCAAAGCGTTCGCGCCAGCTGTAGTGTTCCGCAACAGGAGCAATAGCAGCCTCGCCCTTGCCGGATGCCAGTGCCTCATTGGCCAAGCGGATATCCTTGGATGCGCGATACACGACATACGCAGCAAAGCAAAATGCCAGCAACAAGCCGGGAATGATGCCAGCCAAAAACAGCTTGCCGATCGATTGCTCGGTAATCAAGCCGTAGATGATCAGCGTGATCGACGGTGGAATCAGAATGCCCAGTGTGCCGCCGGCGGCAATCAAGCCGGTTGCCAGTGCATCCGAATAACCGCGCTTGCGCATTTCGGGTATGCCCATGCCGCCGATCGCTGCACACGTCGCAGGACTTGATCCGCACAATGCGGCAAATACCGTGCAGCCGATGACATTCGCGACACCCAGCGAACCCGGCATTTTGTGCATCCAGCGATAAGCCGATTCATACAGATCGACAGCGGCACGCGTCTTCCCTATCGCCGCTCCCATGATGATGAATAGCGGAATCGTCAACAGGGTGAAGTTGTCCAATTCACCGTACAGGGTTTCAGCCAGCATCTCCAGATTCATCGGCGGCATGAAAAAGTACATGAAGCCGAGTGCACTCGCGCCCAGTGCAAATGCGATCGGCATTCCTGAAAACAGCAAAATCAGGGTGACGCCCAGATAAAGCAAACCAAGTTCTAGCGTACCCATCTCAGGCTCCCATCAGGTTTTGTTCTTGATGTTTTTTATGCGGGACACGAACGGCAAGCGTTTCGATGATCTGCGCCACCATCTGCAAAGCCATCGTGCTCAAGCCGAAGGCCATGAAAAAATAGGGAATCCACAATGGCGGAGCCCAGGTGGAACTGGTGCTCCACCCCTGCTCGTAGGCATTCCAGCTGAAATGCCACGCGTTTCGTGCAATAAAAAACACCACGACGAGCGACAGAACATCGCCTGCCAGCAGACGATACCTATTCCATTTGGGCGACATCACTTCATCCAGCACTTCAATGCCGACATGGCCGCGCTCGGCCTGGGTATAGGCAGCGGCCAGAAAAGTCGCGGCAATCAAAAGGTAAACACAAAACTCGATCATCCAGTCATTGGCAACGCGCAGGTAATAGCGCGTAATGACTTCGTAGACCAGCGCCAGCGTCGCCACCACGATTAATAAAGCAGAGAGAATCGCCATCCAGCGATTAAAGGCACGCAAACTGTTGCCCAGCAATCGAATCAAATTAGTCATATGAAATTCCTGAAAAAATGCCTGCAAGTGAAATTGCAGGCATTTTTACTTCGACGGGGTTTACTTGACGGCCTGCGCCATGTCGAGCAATTGCTGCCCGTTCTTCACATTGTCAGCAAAGTTTTTCCATGCAGTCTGCTTGGCCAGTTCGCGCCATTTTGCAAAGGCAGCATCATCCATATCCGATGCGGTGGCGCCATTTTTGCCATACACCTCGCCCAGACGAACGTCATCCTTCTTCGATTCTTCCATCGCGAATTTTTCCAGACCGGCGCCGACTTCCATCACGATTTTTTGCTGTGCCGGTGTCAGGCTGTCATAAGTGCTTTTCGCCATCAGCAATGGCTCGAACATGAACCAGAACGTATTTTTCCGTGCAGTCGTCACATGTTTCGCCACTTCATACAGACGGAAACTCAACAGGGATGTGCTTGATGTCACGGCCGCGTCCAGCACGCCGGTTTGCATGGCGTTATAGATTTCCGACGATGGAACGTTCGTGATCGAACCGCCTGCGGCCTTCAGCATCATGTCCATTTCCTTGCTGCCGCCACGGATTTTCACGTCCTTGGCATCAGCAGGCTGCACGATGGATTTGGTCTTGGATGCAACGCCACCGGCTTGCCATACCCAGGTAATGATCTTGACACCCTTGCCTTCCACCACGTCGTTCAAGGCTTTGCCGATAGGCGCTGTCTTCCAGCGCAAACCTTGCTCGTAACTGGTCACGAGCGCAGGCATCAGGCCGAGATTGGTTTCGGGAACCTTGCCGCCTTCATAGGCCAATGGCAGCACTGTCATGTCCAGTGCGCCGGTCTGCATTGCGGAAAACTGGCTGTTCGGCTTGACCAAAGAAGCAGATGGATAAATTTCGAATTTCAATTCGCCGTTGGTGCGTTTTTCAACGTCCTGTGCAAACTTGACGGCCAGACGATGACGGAAATCGACATCGGCGCCATCGCCACCCGGGAATTGATGGGAAATTTTGATCACCTTGGTTGCGGCCATTGATGAGGCCGAGAATCCAAAGGCAAATGCGCCTATGAGCACAGTGGATAGTGTGGACTTCAGAAACTTGTTACTGATCATTTTTGTCTCCTGTATGAACTTCTTTTTTAAGAATTCAACTGCTCCAAGGCATCAGTAGCGAACGTTCAAGATACACATCCATCCACGCGTGCAGACTGACGATTAACCTCACCTCCCACTGATCTTGCATGCGTAATCGTTATGCGATCGGCAAATTAATACCAACGGTGGCTTTTCTTTTTGTGTATACAAGAATACATTTAAAGAATACACAGTCAAGAAGTAAATACTTTATATAATGTTTTTTTGATATTTTTTCTTAAAGAAACATAACCATGTTGCGCAAAAATGAAAAAACACTCTGAAGTATTACGCGAAGCAATCGAAGAAATGATTGCAGTTGGCAAGCTCCCTCCCGGACATCATCTCGATGAAACCGAACTGGCAAAAGAGTTTGGCGTATCGCGTACGCCGATCAGGGAAGCACTGATCCAGCTGGCGTCCATGGGGATAATCGTGATACGTCCCAGACGCGGCGCCATCGTGGCGGAGATCGGCCCGCAGCAGCTGATAGAGATGTTCGAGGTCATGGCAGAGCTGGAAGCCATGTGTGCACGCCTGGCGGCGCGGCGCATGAGTCCGGCAGAACACGCAACATTGAAGGCTACACACCTGGCCTGCAAGGAAGCACGCGATAACGCAGATTCCGATGTTTACTTTTACAAGAACGAAGAATTCCACCAGCAGATCTATATAGGCAGCCAGAATGCCTTCCTGGAAGAGCAGGCACGTGTGCTGCAGCGCCGCCTGCGCCCATATCGCCGTCTGCAACTGCGTGTGCGCAACCGCGTGACAGCATCATTCGATGAACATGGTGCGGTAGTCGATGCCATCATCGAAGGCAAAGGCGAGCTCGCAGCTGAATTGCTGCGCCAGCACATCATGATCCAGGGCCAGCGCTTTACCGATCTGATTGCTTCCTTGTCCAAGCCCTCAGGAAAAACAGTGTGATTACAGCGCTTGTTTCAAGCGGATACGACCAGCACCTTGGCGGCAGCAGCGCTCAGGCTGGAAGCAAGGAGGCGAACCGGCACCGGTAACGCACGTACATCTCGCACGGCAAGAAGCAGCGTTCGCTCGGCCCATGCATCATCTACCCGCAAAAAATGCAGGCCCAGGGATCGTGCTTCCACTTGTGTCAGAAATGGCACCACGCCTACACCGATTCCTGCCTTCACCATCCTGCACACCGCGTCGAAGCTGCGTACTTGCCCCCGCAGCTTGAGCTGCTTTTGCAAGCGGCTGCTCGCAGCGTGCAATCTCTCTGTCAGCGAAGTCGCTTCTGCCAGGCTGACAAAATCATAATCAAGCACATCCGATAATGACACCCGTTTGTGCGCAGCCAGGACATGATTTTTCGGCACGACCAGCCCCAGCTTTTGTTTGCGATAGCTAAACACAGCGATGCCTTCGGCAGGTGTCGGATCGGCAAAAATTCCTATATCCGTACGGTTCTCGCGCACACCTGCCACGACATCGCCGCTATTGCGTTCTTCAATATCAATCCGGATTCCTGCATGCGCGTGCATGAATGCGTGCAAATCATCAGGAAGAAATTGGGTAATTGCGGAGGTGTTGGCCCAGATACGCACCTGGCCACGCATGCCGGAGGCGTAATCCGACATCACGCCGGACATCCTGTCCACGTCCTGAATAATCCCGAGCGCATGCTGAAAACATGCATTGCCTGCATCCGTCAACGTAACCCCGCTCGCATGCCGATACAGTAAAGCAGTACCAAGATGCGCTTCCAGATCCGAAATGCGTTTGCTGGCTGCCGCCAATGCAAGATTGGCCTGCTGTGCACCGCGCGTAATGCTGCCGGTTCGCGCAACGTCTACAAACAGGCTGAGAGTGATCAAATCAAAACGGGCAACGTTCAAGGAGTTCCCTTCCCCTGTTAGAAACAGCTGAGAAAATTTCTGCTACGGCGTCATTCATCGCCCTTCATCTTATCCCAGCCTTCGTCCTTTGCGAAGGCTGGGCCTCGCACATGACGAAATGACGCACTCTGCAATCATCGTTAGAGTTCAATTTTCCCAAGCTGGTGCTCGATGTGCGAGTACCGCATTGAAAAGGATATTTGATGAAAACCTTCCGCATCGGACAGATAGTCCCCAGCAGCAATACCACAATGGAAACTGAAATCCCTGCGATCCTGCGTGCACGAGAATCCATGGAGCCGGAACGCTTTACCTTCCATTCCAGCCGCATGCGCATGAAGCGCGTCACCAAGGAAGAACTTGCCGCCATGGATGCCGATTCCGACCGCTGCGCGCTGGAATTGTCGGATGCCCGCGTCGACGTCCTCGGTTATGCATGCCTGGTTGCGATCATGAGCATGGGGCGCGGCTACCATCGCGTTTCCGAAGCGCGCCTGCATCAACGCACAGTCGAGAATAACGGCCCTGCTCCAGTCGTCACCAGCGCGGGCGCACTGGTACATGGGCTGGGAAAAATCGGGGCAAAAAAAATTGCGATCATCACTCCTTACATGAAACCTCTTACCGAACTGGTGGTGGATTACATCCAGCATGAAGGGATTGAAGTGCTCGATTGCATTTCGCTTGAAATCGCCGACAACCTCCAGGTCGGCGCACGCGATCCGAATGCGCTGATCGAGATATCAAAGCGACTGAATGTCGCAAACTGCGATGCCGTAGTCCTGTCCGCATGCGTTCAAATGCCTTCCCTTGCATCCCTCCAGCCTGTGCAGGATCGGCTGGGCTTACCTGTATTGTCTGCCGCTGCATGTACTGCCTACCAGATGCTGGAAAGACTTGGTCTGAAAGCAGTAGCGCCGAATGCGGGCGCACTTTTATCAGGAAAATATTAAGGTCTTTGCACACAAGCTCTGCCGGCAAGGCAAAATCAGTCTCGATTTTTATAAATGATGATCAACATCTATTGTATTTATGATGAATGTCATCTATTATTCCGGCAAGCTGATTTTAAAAGGATAAGCCATGCCGCGCGTTTCCAGAGAACAAGCCGATCTCAATCGTGCTGCCATCGAAAATGTCTCCGCCAAACTATTTCGTGAAAAGGGTTTCAATGGCGTCAGTGTCGCGGATTTGATGGCGGCAGCCGGACTGACGCACGGAGGTTTTTACGGCCATTTTTCCTCCAAGGATGAACTGGCCGCAGCCGCCTGCGCGCAGGCTTTCAGCCATGCTTCCGAGCGCTGGGAAAAAAGAGTGTCGGATGCAAAAGATGAGCGCAGCGCACTGCAGACTATCGTCGATAACTATCTGGCACACAAAAACATTACGGATATAGGCAACACCTGCCCCGGCCCTTCACTTGCTGTCGATGTGGCGCGTGAGCCGCTCGACAAGCCGGTGCATGCCGCCTATCTGGCCGGCACCAGGGAGCTACTGGAAATCCTCGCATCGCTGTGTCCGTCCGACGATGCCGCGATGCGCAGGCAAACTGCGCTGGCGCAGTGGAGCACCATGGTCGGCGCCATGATGCTGGCACGCGCCACGCGCGGCGATCCGCTTGCGGATGAAATTCTGGCAGCCGCACGTCTGCATCTGACGACACATTCCGCTGTCTGACACCGGTCTTTTTTACAGCTCCATCACAGGATTCTTATGTACGCACAA
The DNA here is from genome assembly GCF_040395855.1 of Herminiimonas fonticola. Taxonomy (GTDB): domain Bacteria; phylum Pseudomonadota; class Gammaproteobacteria; order Burkholderiales; family Burkholderiaceae_D; genus Oxalicibacterium; species Oxalicibacterium fonticola_A. The sequence goes on from NZ_JBEBPO010000052.1 coordinate 6,628, forward strand.
ACGCTGTCAAACTGGCTGGATCGCAAAGGTATACATTTTTCATGGGTCGTCGTGGCGATTACTTTCCTGACGATGCTCACCTCATCCGCTGCGTTGGGATTACCCGGCGTGTTGCTGCAACCACTCAGCCGGGAATTCGGCTGGAGCAACGATGAAATTTCATCCGCGATCGCACTGCGCTTTGTACTGTTCGGCCTGATCGGGCCCTTCGCCGCCATCTTCATGGAACGTTTCGGCTTGCGCAATGTGATCACGACTGCATTGGCACTGGTGGCACTCTGCCTTGCGCTGTCCACGCAGATGTCCGAGCTCTGGCACATGTTCCTGTTGTGGGGCCTGATTCTCGGCATCGCCACCGGCATGACTGCGCTGGTATTGGGCGCCGTGGTTGCCAATCGCTGGTTTGAAAAACGGCGCGGCCTGATCATAGGATTGCTGACGGCCAGTTCGGCCACCGGGCAATTGATCTTCCTGCCGGTAGCGGCATGGCTGATCGAACATCATGGCTGGCGCATGGCAGTGATCCCGGTGTTTTGCTGCTGCGCGCTGGTTGCCGTGCTGGCGTTCATATTCATCCGCAATCATCCGCATGACGTAGGCATCACGGCTTACGGCGCAGACCCGAGTGTGGTGCTGCCGGTGCCGCCAAGCACTGCGCACATGACCTTGTGGGAACCATTGAAAGTATTGCGCAGCGTCTCCGGCAATCGCACCTTCTGGGTACTGGCCGGCACTTTCTTTATCTGCGGCTTGAGTACCAGCGGCCTGATCCAGACGCACTTCATCTCGCTGTGCGGCGATTACGGCATGGCGGCCATTCCTGCTGCCGGCATGCTGGCGATGATGGGCGCATTCGATTTTGTCGGCACCATCCTGTCGGGCTGGCTATCCGATCGCTATGACAATCGCAAGCTGCTGTTCTGGTATTACGGCTTGCGCGGCCTGTCCCTGCTGTGGCTGCCGCACTCCGACTTTACCTTGTATGGGTTGTCGATCTTCGCGATGTTTTACGGCCTAGACTGGATTGCCACTGTGCCGCCGACAGTGAAACTCGCCGGCGCGACCTTCGGCAAGGCACGTGCGGGAATGATCTTCGGCTGGATATTTGCCGCGCATCAGATTGGCAGTGCGATCGCAGCCTATGGCGCCGGCTTGTCGCGCACCATGCTGCTGACTTATACGCCGGCTCTATATACCGCTGGCGCTGCCTGTCTGTTTGCCGCAATGATTATCTTCATGATACGCAAGCCGCTCAAACCGGCGTAACAGGATCAGGGTTCCGGATTCGCTTATCGGGGCTTGCGCCACACCGAAGCCAGCCAGGGTTGCTGTTCACGCGGCAATCCTGGCGGCCGGTAATAATGTTCGAGTTCGACAAAACCGGCATCCGTCATGAATTGCTGCCAGGCGGGCCATTCGTAATAAGCACCGTAACGATCGCCGCTCCAGCCTTCCCGATTTTCGCCGCGCGGATTGGAGCTGAAGAGTACGCCGCCAGCCTTCAGGCTTGCATGCAGCTGGCGCAACACGCGCGGCAACTCCTGGCTCGGCACATGGAATAGCGATGCATTGGCAAACACGCCATCGAACTGCTGCGCAGGCAAGGCCAGTTGCAGGAAATCCTGCTGCCATACTTCGCATTTGGCATCTTCCTGTGCCATGCGTACAAACTCGGCCGAACCGTCAAGGCCGACCGGATGATGGCCAAGCGCAATCAGGGTTTTCAAATCGCGTCCCGGACCGCAACCCAGATCCAGAATGCTGAATGGCGCATCCGCCTCTATGTATTTCAGCAGCGACTGGATGTTCTGGCTGACGTCATGCGTGCGCGTGCCTTCACGGAACGCGCTCGCGCCCTGGTTGTAATGATTCAGCGTCACGGCGCTGATATGCCCCAGCTCCTGCGGGCTTAATTTTGCGTCTGAAATTTTACTTGCTCCATGCCAGCCATCCGCACGTCTAGCGCTTATGGATTTTCATGATCTTTTGATGTTCGCGCTGCCAGTCGCGTTCTTTTTCGGTATTGCGCTTGTCGTAATCCTTCTTGCCTTTCGCCAGCGCGATCTCGCATTTCACTCGCCCCTTTACCCAATGCAGGTTGACAGGCACCATCGTAAAGCCGGATTGATCGACCTTGCTGACGAGTTTCTTGATTTGCGCTGCATGCAGCAAAAGTTTGCGCGTGCGTATCGCTTCCGGGTGATCGAAGGACGAGGTGCTGTTCAAGGCACTGACGTGCGCGCCGAACAGATAAATCTCGTTGTCACGCGCAATCACATAGGCTTCCCTGAGCTGCACGCGGCCGGCGCGTATCGCCTTGACTTCCCAGCCTTGCAATACAATGCCTGCTTCGTAGCGGTCTTCGATGAAGTAATCGTGGAATGCTTTTCTGTTATCAACTATGGTCATGGTGCTCTCTATTCATAGCAGCAGTGTAACGGTCTGTGCGGCAATCTGCACCCACGACCGCTGCATTCAACATTTAAAAACATGATCGCCTACCTGTTCGTTCTGGCCGTTGGCCTGGTTGCCGGTGTCATCAGCGGTGTGATCGGCACCGGTTCGTCCATCATTCTGCTACCCATACTGGTCTTCACCTTCGGCCCCAAGCAGGCTGTCCCTATCATGGCCGTGGCAGCTGTGATGGCGAACCTTGCGCGCGTGATGGCGTGGTGGAAGCTGATCGACTGGCGTGCATTTGCCGCCTATTCAATTACCGGCATTCCGGCCGCCGCCATCGGCGCACGCACGCTGCTGGCCTTACCGGTCAATCTGATCAACAGTTTTCTCGGCCTGTTTTTCATTCTGATGATTCCGGTACGACACTGGCTGATCGCACGCAATTTGCGTCTGCGCTTATGGCATCTGTCGCTGGCCGGCGGCGTGATCGGTTTTCTCACCGGCGTTGTATTGTCTACCGGCCCGCTCAGCGTGCCGGCCTTTACCGCTTACGGTTTGGTGAAAGGAGCATTCATCGCCACCGAGGCTGCCAGTTCGCTATTCCTGTATGTAGGCAAACTCATCGTCTTCGGCGAGTTCGGCGCCCTGCCACCGGATATTTTCATCAAGGGCCTGCTGGTCGGCGCATCGCTGATGGCAGGAACCTTCGCCGGAAAAATCGTCATGCTGAAATTGAGCGAACGCGCCTTTCAATATTTGCTGGATGGCTTGCTGTTTTGCTCAGGCATCTCGCTGCTATGGGCGGCCATAGCTTGAATTACCGATAAATACCCCCATGTGGAGGATAGCCGTACTAACAAGCCCTTCCGTTTTTACATGCAATTTTGAGCATGGTTGACGGAAACATCTAAATGGCTATACTGAAGCTCTTTCACCCACTTGCATAAGCTGCCTGCAATGACTACGCCAACCTTCCTGTCGAAACGCATACGTTCTGCGCCGAACAAGGAAGAGTCGCGCGCACGTATTGTGAGTATTCCGGTCATTACGCGTGCCGTTGCCGGAATCTACTCGCAGACAACTTTCGTAAGAGACCTCGCCTGCCTCCCTTAGGCTCGGCGAGTGTCCACGGGAACGAGACTTCGTTCCGCAACATCACTCCCGAGCCACCCACATCCAAAACCTGACGATGTATTGATGCTTTTGCATTGATATGCATCGATACGCATTGCCATTTTTGGCTGGCCTGACATGGCCGGCTATGGAGTTTTATTGCCATGAAAAATCAACGTTACCTGACCCAAAATGATGCTTCCATTCTGAGCAAGCTGGCTGAACAGCTGCTGCGCTTGGGCGAAGTTGAAATCAATGCCGGCGAAGAATTGATCGATATCATTTCGACCTCGGTAATCCTGCCGATCAATGCGCCGCGCAAGGATTGCGTCTCGCTCTACTCGACCGTTTCGTATTCACCCGCCAATAGCGATGAAAAGCGCAGCATCAGCATCGTCTGCCCACACGATGCCAATCCTCAACTCGCGCGGATTTCGACCCTGACGCCTATCGGTCTGGCCCTGATAGGAAGAAAAGTGTCGAGCACGGTCGAAGTCGAGTTGCCGTCCAATCGCGTCGAGAAAATCAAGATTCTCGATGTCACCCCGCTGGACTCGGCAGTAGGCGAGCTTACCCACTCATGAAAAACCATGATCTGTCCGCAGCCAAACGCGCGACAGCCATGCAACTGGTCGAAAAAGGAGTACGACTGAAAAAATGGCTGTGCACCTGTATTGCACTAGGCGTCACGCTGGTGACGGTTGCGATTGCGCTGGATTGAGCAGCGCGCGCAACCGCCGCTGGCGGCCGGCAAAAGCCGCAGGCATCAACTTGTCAGGATATTTGCCTCGGTCAACAGGCCGAGCATACCCTGCCAGAAGATTTCTATGCCTATGCACAGCAGAATGAAAGCCGACAGCCGCAGCACGACCATCGTGCCCAGGCGCCCCAGCAGGCTGACCATCTTGTTCGCATAGCGATAACAGAGAAAAATCACCAGTGCCGTCATTGCCGCACCCAAAGCTGCACTGCCGATTGAAATAAGCAGATTCGACAAACGGGACGGCGCGCTTGCACCCAGCGTAATCGACGCTGCGATTGCACCGGGGCCGACCGTCAGCGGAAAACTGATCGGATAAAAGCTGCGCACCTTGAAATCGTCCTCGGACCAGACTTCGCCCGGCTTGCTTGCCACTTGCGTACGAATGGCATCCTGGCCGTTATCGTTCAGCAGGCGCCAACCGGTAGCCGCCACCAGTATGCCGCCGCCGATACGCACGATGGGCAGCGAAATGCCGAAGAACATCAACACGTGCGAACCGATGAACATCGCGCCCAGCAGCATGACAAAACAATTGATCGCAACCTGATTCGCCAGCCGCTTCTCTGCATCGCGGCCGATATTGCCTGCAAGACTGGCAAATATCGGCGCATTGCCGAATGGATTGAGGATGGGCACCAAGGTAATTGGTATCAGGATTGCAGCCTTGAAGAATAGAATCAGCATGAAATATCTTCAGATGGTATGGAGATGAAAAATATGGATGAGAATATGGATGAGAAGCAGGCTGCCCGAAAAATCTAATGACGATCGACCGAGAATCCGGCTTCCACCCACGCGTCGATACCGCCCGTCAATGGTCGCACCCGGGTGTAACCGCGTTGCATCAATTTTTTGGCGATCCGCGCCGCCGATACTTCATTCGGACAGGCACAATAAACGATGACTTCCGAATCGGTTTCCGTATTGATTACCAGTGCGCTGATATCGTCATCCGACAACACCATCGCGCCGGGGATTTTCCCGCTTTGCCGGGCAAAGTCTGAACGGACATCAATAATGGTAGGCGGATTGCCCTGCTTCAGCAATTGATCGAGTTCGTCGACGGAAATACGCGCCATGCGCAAATCCTTCAGAAAGCTATGGCGTTGCCACCATTTGCGCGCAATGTAAATCGCCAGCGCCACTGCCACCAGCACCAGTCCCCATTTACCCAGGCTGGCCAGAATATCCAGTAAATCCGATACGGCAGAGCTGAACAGTGAACCGAGAAAAATTGCCGAGCCCGCCCACAGCGCCGCACCCAAGGTATCGAAGAAAACGAATTTGACGGAGCGCGTGCCGATTGCACCGGCCAGCGCGCTGGCAACTGAAGCAAAACCGGGAATGAATTTCGCCACCAGCAGCGACGCCGGGCCATAACGCATATAAATGGATTCGGTTTGCCGCACGCAAGAATCCGGCGACAGCGAAATCCGGCACAAACTAGCCATCACGCGCCCGCCGTAACGCCGCCCGGCCATATACCAGGCGAAATCGGCAATCAAGGCCGCCAATACGGCAACGAACAGCAACATCGGTGCAGAATATTCGCCTCTTCCCAGTAGCGCGCCGGTAATCACAAGCGTAGGATAAGCCGGTATAGGCGCGCCCAATTGCTCCAGCAACACATTACCGAAGACGAAAAGCAGACCGTATTGCTCAATCAGTTCTAGCAGGAAATTCATGACATTCGTTCCGTCTCTTGTTCGCTATTCTTCATCGGGAAGCAGAAAGCATAACAGGCAGATGCAAGCTGTGCCTGGCGTGTAAAGATTTTAAACAGGTAATGGCGATCAGCCCGGCGACGAATTTTTTATCGCGCAACAGGTCAAATCGTCGACATGCAGTAGCTCAAGGAGTCGCATCATGACGAAGGAAATCAGGCATTACATGGATGAAGCCGACATAGGCAGCGGCGAAAAAAATGCAGGTGAGCTGGAGACCGAACTTGAAATCGGCAAAATCAACCCCGCGCAGAATTTCGATCGGCAAGACAGCAAGGATGCAGAAAAACGCAAAGGCCTGGTCGATGAAGACCACCCTTTCCCGCCCAAGGGAAATTAGCCGGCGTCAGCCTGCACTGCAGGGGGCGCAGTAACGGTAAGCGCCTGCGCCATGCTCTCACCCAGACGGACCGGATGCTCTGCCGCCCATGCCGGATTGAAAGACAAGGTTTTCTGTGGAAACAGCATGACCACGGTAGAGCCGAGTAAAAAGCGTCCCATCTCTTCACCCTTCTTCAAGCCGAGATACTGTTTGTCATAGTGCCATTCGCGTATGTTTCCCTTGCGCTCTGCATTGACTACACCGTGCCACGTCGTCTGCATGCTGCCGACAATGGTCGCACCTACCAGCACCAGTACGAAGGGGCCCGCCGCACCCTCGAATACGCACACCACGCGTTCGTTGCGCGCAAACAGATTCGGCACGCCGCGTGCAGTCGTCGGATTCACTGAAAACAATGCACCAGGCACATAAATCATGCGCATCAGGCGTCCATCGCAAGGCATGTGAATGCGGTGATAGTCGCGTGGACTCAGGTACACGGTGGCAAAACTGCCATCCTCGAACTGCGCCGCCAGTTCACGGTCGCCGCCTACCAGCGCAGCAGTGGAATAACTGTGTCCTTTGGCCTGGAAGATCTGGTCTTTTTGTATTGCGCCGCACTGGCTGATTGCACCATCGACCGGGCAGATATAGGGATCGTCGGCCAGCGGGCGGGCACCGCTGCGTAATGCGCGGGTGAAAAACTCATTGAAGCTGGCGTAGCTGCGGATATCCGGATTCGCCGCTTCCGTCATGTTGACGCCGTATTTGCCGATAAACCAGCGGATCAAACTGGTCGTCACGCGCCCTGCTTTCGCACCCGCGATCTTGCCCGCGAAGATGGTCAAGGCCTTTTTGGGCAGCAGGTATTGAGGAAGAACAGGCAAACGATTGGACACAATGAATTTGATGAAAAAAAAGATGCGTGATTGTAGCGGGTCTTTGAACTTATTTCGGTGCGATGACGCGCCTGACAGTAATCCGGTCGATAAAGAATTCACCGTCTATGCATTTGCGATGCGGCACGCCCGACAATTCAAAACCCAATCCGCCATCTTCCAGCCACATGTTGACCAGCGTATCGAACTCTTCTGGATCGAGATGCAGCATCTGCGCCGAAATGACGAACTGCGCACCATCTTTTTGCTTATTGACAATATCTTCCAGCAAGGCCATCTGCATTCCATTTCAAAACTAAAACTGCCGACATCATAGCTTTTTTCAGTTGCCAGATGTGCGTTTCGCTTTGCCGGCAGAAGCTTTTGCCTTGCTGGAAAAGACCAGCTGGCATGGATCGGATTCAGGATTGGCGCCATCCCATATCGATGTAGCAAGCACACTGATGCCGCTGCTGAGGATCGCCGCGCCTATTCTGGCAATGACACCGACGGCTCCGGTTTCATCCATGGCCAGTTCCGGTTTGACAAGTTTGCCGACGATTTTCACTTCGCCGGCAAAATTGGAAATTCCGAGATTGATACCAGAACGCGCACGTACACGACCACGCAAGTCCAGCGTCTGATCGCGCAAATTTACCGCACCGCGCGTCAGCAACTGGCTGGCATCGCTGCGCGCCCCTACGATTGCCTCGCCGCGCGCCACGCCGGACTGGAAAGGCAAACGTGCACTGATGCAGGAGAGATCGACACGTTCGGAATCCCGCGCGGAAAACAGCCCGGTCAGCCAGAACTCGGCATTGCCTGCCTTGGGCGAGAGAATTTTTGCCGCACCGACCTGAATATTCACGGGGCCGCTAAGTGTGGCAGCAAGGTCGTTCATCGATGCGCCGGTCGCATCGATACGCGCATCGACTTTCATCGCTCCGCCTGTGATCGCGATGTTCTTCCCGCTTTGCCTGAACCATTGCTCCAGTGTGATATCGCTCATCTGCAGGTTCAGATGCACGGCTTTTTTACGTCCTTCAAAGAGTGCATCGCCGCTTGCATGACCACCCAGCAGCTTGCCGGAAAATGCTTCTACCTTCATGCGATCACCATTGAAACGCATCTGTGCTGCCGCATCTGCGATTTCGATACCGGAACGCATTTTCAAGGCGGCAATCCTGATCTCGGCAGTTCCTTGCGTGCCGTCGAGATCGACCAGCAAGGGCCAGGCAAGCGCTTGATCGCGGAACAATTGGCCGGTTTTTTTAGACGGCAGTGATGGCTGGCCGATATCAAGAAAAGTCTGCACCATATCTATTCTGTCGCCTTGCAGGCGCGCATGAAAGACCGGCTTGCTGCCGCTGCGATCCCACTGCCCGTCGCCGGATAGATTCAACTTCCCCAGGTGCAGCCTGAGATCAGCAAACTCGGTTTTTTTATTGGCCGCGAGCAGTTTCACCGCTCCTTTGAAAGGCGCTGGAGATGCTCGCTCTATGCCGAAGAAACCGAACATGTCCTGCATCGACTCCGCTTCTATCGCAGCCGTCACATCGTAGTTCTGCAATGTGAGATCGAGTGGAAGCTTGCCGTCAATCGTGACTTTTGCCTGGCCGGAAATGACGTGAATGCTGCCGGCGCTGACTGCGCCCGGCTTGCCCAGTTCCGATAAATCGTCCAGCTTGCCGTTCAGTCGCAGCAAATGATTGTCGTGTACTACATTCAGTTCGAATGTCACCCCTCGCAAACCGCGCCCGCCATCCGCATGCAGGTTGAGCACCTGCCATTGCTCAGGTACTTCCCTGCCATCGCGAAAACGGATATTGCTGTGCAAGACATTCATGGATGTCAGCGTCGTATCGGACAGCGAAAAGGTGTCCGTCTGCGGAAATGTCCAATTGCGTTTGCCGTCAGCAGCGACTTCCAGGTTGACTTGCAAGCCTTCAAAATGCAGGCTGTTCAAGACAATCTTGCCACCCAACAGCGGCAGCAAGGCAAGCTGTGCAGTGACAGAAGACGCTTCAAGAAAATGCTGATCCTGTGCCCATTCCGGATTGGATAGCGTGATATTTTTCGCATGCAATTGCGGATACGGAAACAGGCTCAGGTCAACCTCGTCCAGTGTCAGTTCGCGCGCCAACTGCTGCCTGGCCTGATCGCGTGCGAATGCTTGCAGATGCGCGCTGTCGGTCTGCATATGCAAGATGCTCGCAGCAACGGCCACTACAAGCGCCAATCCGCTCGCTCCCCACAATACTATTTTTTGCCACTTCTGCATGCGATTTATCCTTGCACCGAATCTGCATACTGAATCTGTGCACCGAATTTATCTATCAGCGCAATCGAGAGAGTGGTCGAGGATATAACAGATGCGGCAAGACGTCATGCAGGATGTGGCCACACGCAAGCAGGACAGGACGGCGCTACGCTGCAACGCCGATGATGCAGGCTGGCTCAACAATCTTATGCGCCAAGTGCCCTGCCCGTTACCGGACTGACGCCATTCAACAGATAATCGATCAACTCGCGCACCGGCCGGATCGCCGTGCCAAATGGCAGCGGTTCTGAGCCGCGAAAGAACAAGCCACGTTTGACGTCGCCTTCCAATGCAAAGCCGAGTTGCGTATCGATGCAAAATTGCCCGGCTTTCGCGATGCCGTCACGCAAACCGCATTGATGCAGGCAATCGAAGCCGACCGTACAATCCTTAGGCCCCGCCTTGCGCTGCAGCTTGGCTTCCTTGTCGAGATAATTGGCGAGCCATTGCGTTTTTACCGCACGCGCCGGCAAACCGGCGCAGCTCATGAAGGTCACGATGTCTTCCGGCTTCGCGCCGGTCAGTATCTTCTTGAAATTGATATGCGCGTCACCTTCTTCACTCACCGCAAACGGTGTACCGAGTTGTACCGCGCTGGCGCCCAATGCAAACAATTCGCGTACCTGCTCCGGGCTGTGTATGCCGCCGGCGGTAATCAGCGGAATCTTCTCGCTCTCGATACCCAGCTCCTTGAACAAGGCCAGCGTTCCTTCCAGCACCACGGAAAACGCAAAGTGCGGGTCGTTGACGCTATCGAGCCCGGCAGCACCCAGATGGCCGGCCGCATATTGCGGATTCTCGATCACGATCGCATCCGGCAGACGCTTGCGGCGCATCCATTTTTTCAATATCAGTGCAATGCCGCGCGCATCGGACAGAATCGGGATCAAGGCCACATCCGGATATTCACTGGTCAATTCCGGCAAATCCATGGGCAGGCCGGCACCGACCACGATCGCATCGGCACCGCTTTCACAGGATTGCCGCACATACGCTGCATATTCAGCCACCGCCCGCATCACGTTGACGGCGATCATGCCGCGACCTTCTGCGATTGCCTTGGCAGCCTTGATTTCACGATCAAGCGCAATCAGATTGACTTCATTGATCAAGTCCTTGTTGCGCGACTTTTCGGTTTGCGCCATCAGGTCGGGATGATGACGGCGCAGATCAACACTTGAAATCGTGCCAAGTGCACCGAGGCTGGCGACACTTCCGGCCAGGCGATGCGCGGAAACGCCTACGCCCATGCCGCCTTGCACGAT
>NZ_JBEBPO010000053.1:0-17003 GCF_040395855.1 Herminiimonas fonticola
AGCTGCGACGAGACCTGTTGCGACAAGGTCATGCGCGGATCGAACATCACGCGCAGCAAGCCGATGATCTTCAAATCCGGATTCAGTTTTGCATGCACCTTCTTGATCGTGTTGACCAGATCCGACAAGCCTTCCAGCGCATAGTATTCGCACTGCATCGGAATGATCACGCCATGCGCCGCACACAGTCCGTTCAGTGTCAGCATCGACAAGGCCGGTGGACAATCGATCAGCATGAAATCGTATTCGCCATCGACTACAGCCAACGCATCCTTCAGACGCTTTTCACGGTTATCCAGTTCGACCATCTCGACTTCGGCACCCGCCAGTTCGCGATTGGCCGGCAGCACATCGAACCTGCCGGTTTCGGAAGTCACGCGTGCCGTCGCCACATCGGCCATACCGAGCAGCACTTCATAAATAGACGATTTCAGTTCGGACTTGTTGATGCCGGCGCCCATCGTTGCATTGCCTTGCGGATCAAGATCCACCAGCAATACACGTTGATTCAATTGTGCAAGAGCTGCTGCCAGATTGACTGCGGTAGTGGTTTTACCGACACCGCCTTTTTGATTGGCGACACAAAAAATTTTTGCCATGTTCTCGTTTTTATTTAATAGTCAATGTGACCTTGCGATCTGTCGAAAGCATTTGTCGCAAGAACCTCTCACGACAACTGCCTCCCCTGCTCTGCTATTTAATCCTGTCTGGTTTTTACCAGCTTCGATGTATCAAAACCCTGCTCAGTGATGCGATTGACGATCACCTCATATTCGCTGGCCGGAATGGTCGGTGTACGCGCCAGTATCCACAAATATTCACGCGACGACTCGCCTACTGCAGCGATCGAATAGTCAGGCGCCAGATCGATGATCCAGTAATCAGCCCAGACGAAAGACAGCCAGCTCAACCAGTCCGGTGCAAAGCGCACCTTCAGCTTGGCATTGCTGACCTTGTCGGCAACACGAGCGCGCCCAATCACCTCTTCCTGCTTGCCATCACGTTCCTTGCAACGATTGATGACATCAATTTCACCGTCTTCGCGCTTATTGTATTGCGCGCTGACATTTGCCACGCAGTCCTTTTGAAAGCCATTCGGGAAGCGTGCGATTTCGTACCACTTGCCGACGTAACGCGTGAGATCGACTTGCGCTACCGGTTTGACTTCCTGTGCATACACAAGGCTGGAAAAGCCTGCCAATGCCAACGTTATCAATCCGGTGAGCTTTTTCATGTCAGATCCTTGTAATGAAAATCAGATGACGCTCTGCCTGCAAGGTGGGCACCTCCAAGGGCCGGACCTCACGTACTTCCCAGCCATCCGGCAGCCTCGCTACCTCGGCCTCCGGTGAGACGCCCTTCAGTGCGATAAATTCGCCACCCTCTTCCAGCAAATGCCCTGACCAGTTAACAAAATCACTCAACTCGGCAAAGGCACGCGAGGTAATCACATCGAATTTTCGCGGCGCATTCCATTGCTCCACTCTGGCCGTATGCACGCTGACATTCGCCAGCTCAAGCTCGGCTTTTACCTGCGTCAGAAAAGCTGTCTTCTTGTGCACGGTATCGATCAGCGATACACGCATTTCAGGCTCTGCTTCCGCCGCCCAGATCGCCAGCACGATGCCGGGCAAACCGCCGCCAGCACCAACGTCGAGTACATTTTTTGCGCCGGAAAAGGCGGATACGGCCGACAGCGAATCGAGCAAATGTTGCGTAACCATTTGTACTGGATCACGCACGGCCGTCAGGTTATAAACTGAATTCCATTTCGTCATCAAGGCCAGATAATCGATCAGCTTTGTGATTTGCGCTTCGCTCAGGTTCAACGATAAATCACGCGCACCCTGAACGAGTAATACGGTTAATGCGGGACGATCAAATGCCTTCATGCAGCAGCTTCTGTGTTAGGTGGTAATGCAGCGAATTCCTTGAAGCCGCCTTTTTTCAGGTGCACCAGCATCAATGAAATGGCCGCCGGCGTGACGCCGGAAATACGCGAAGCCTGGCCCAGCGTTTCCGGCCTTTGCTTGGTCAGCTTCTGCCGCACTTCTATCGACAAGCCTTTGACTGCCATATAGTCGAATTCGGCCGGCAACTTCAGATTCTCGTAATGATCGTGGCGTTCGACTTCTCTTGCCTGACGCTCGATGTAACCGGCGTACTTCAACTGGATCTCGACCTGCTCGCGCACCGCGTCTTCCGCCACTCCGGGACCGCCCAGATCCTGGCCGTCCATGCCCTTCAGGGTCATCAGGGTTTCGTAAGTCACATTCGGGCGACGCAGTAGGTCAGCTAGCGCATACTCACGCTCTATTCCTTTACCCAAAACACGTTCTGCTTCTGCTTCTGCCAGAATACGAGGGCTGACCCAAGTCGAGCGCAAGCGCTCCAGCTCGCGCGCAACCGCTTCACGCTTGGTCTCGAACAGCGCCCACTGCACATCGCCGACGCAACCCAGCTTGCGGCCGACTTCCGTCAGACGCATGTCGGCATTGTCTTCACGCAAGCTCAAACGGTATTCGGCACGGCTGGTAAACATGCGGTACGGCTCCAGCACACCCTGGGTAATCAGGTCATCTACCAGCACGCCAAGATAGGCTTCGTCGCGACGCGGCGTCCATTCCTCGCGCTCCTGCGTTTGCAAGGCGGCGTTGATGCCGGCCAGCATTCCTTGTGCCGCTGCCTCTTCGTAACCTGTGGTGCCATTGATCTGCCCGGCAAAGAACAGGCCGTTGATAACCTTGGTTTCCAGCGTCGCCTTCAGGCCGCGCGGATCGAAGTAGTCGTATTCAATCGCATAACCGGGGCGCAAAATGTGCGCATGCTCGAGGCCGCGCATCGATTGCACCAAAGCCAGCTGAACATCGAATGGCAGGCTGGTGGAGATGCCGTTTGGATAGTATTCGTTGGTGGTCAAGCCTTCAGGCTCAAGGAAAATCTGGTGCGATTCCTTGCCGGCGAAACGATGTATCTTGTCTTCGATCGAGGGGCAATAACGCGGGCCCACGCCTTCAATCATGCCGGTGTACATAGGGCTGCGATCAAGGCCGCCACGAATCAGATCATGAGTTTTTTCATTGGTATGCGTCACCCAGCACGGCATTTGCTGCGGATGCATGGCAACCGAACCCATGACCGAAAACACCGGGATAGGATCAAGATCGCCAGGCTGCTCTGCCATCACCGAAAAATCGATGGAACGTCCATCTATGCGTGGCGGCGTACCGGTTTTCAGCCGCCCTTGCGGCAGCTTCAATTCCTTCAGGCGTGCAGACAGAGAAATCGCCGGCGGATCGCCCGCCCTGCCCGCCGAGTAGTTATTCATGCCGATATGAATTTTTCCATCGAGGAAAGTCCCGGCCGTCAGCACAACCGCGCGCGCGCGGAACTGGATGCCCGCTTGCGTGACGGCACCAACCACGCGATCACCCTCAACCAGCAAGTCATCCACTCCCTGCTGGAACAGCCACAAATTCGGCTGATTCTCCAGGCGCGAACGGATCGCCTGCTTGTACAGAATACGGTCGGCTTGCGCACGAGTGGCGCGTACGGCCGGACCTTTCGATGAATTCAGGATACGGAATTGAATGCCCGCCTCGTCGGTAGCCAGCGCCATCGCGCCGCCCATTGCATCGACTTCCCTGACCAGATGGCCCTTGCCGATACCGCCTATGGACGGATTGCAGGACATTTGTCCCAGCGTTTCTATATTGTGGGTAAGCAGAAGTGTCGACTGGCCCATGCGCGCGGAAGCGAGCGCAGCCTCGGTCCCGGCATGACCGCCGCCGACAACAATGACATCAAATTTGGTAGGAAAGATCATAATGCGCCTCGATGAGACGGTAAGCAGAGGCGAGATTATAAAGTCTTTTCAGCTTTATTTCCCTGCTACCGGCTTTTACTGGCGAATTAGATATAGTTTTGTTTCACGTGAAACAAAACCTCCGCTGACTATCCTGCGACAAAAGCATCGTATCCCGTCTTCAGAATCAAGCCCGTCACCACGACCAGGAACAACTTGCGGACAAAACCGCTGCCATGCCGCAACGCCAGGCGTATGCCGATCAGGGAACCCAGCACATTGCAGATCGCCATCACGACACCGAGCTGCCACAGCAAATGCCCGCTATAACCAAACCACAACAAGGCCGCAATATTGCAGGCGACATTCACGACCTTGGCCACCGCCGAGGCACCCAAGAAGTCGAAGCCGAAGAAACGGACAAACAGAAAAACCAGAAAGCTCCCAGTGCCCGGTCCGAAAAAGCCGTCGTAGAAACCTATGCCGCCCCCAACCAGAATGGCCCACGCCCTCTCCTTCCCGCCTATATGCAGGGGAGCGTGAATACTGCCGAAATCCTTCTTTGCAAAGGTATAAGCGGCTACCGCTATCAGGATAAAGGGCAAGAGCTTGCGGATGAAATCCGGCGGAATATGGGTCACCGTATAAGCGCCGACAAAAGACAGCGCAAAGGCAGCCACGGCAGCCGGCACCGCCGTACTCCATTGCACCCTCACCCTGCGAGCAAATCCCAGCGCGGCAGCACCGGTACCCCAGACGCCGGCCAGCTTGCTGGTGCCCAACAGCGTTGCCGGTGCGACATTCGGCAATGTGGAGAACAGTGCCGGAAGCTGTATCAAACCGCCACCACCTACTACTGCATCTATCATCCCGGCCACAAATGCTGCCGCCGCCAGAATTACGTAATCTTCCATACTACTTTCTTTACCTCAAAATCCACGGATGGCTTAAGCCGTCCGTGCCGCCCGGATCAGGCGCGCAGCTTTCTCTGCAATCAAAATCGTTGTGGCGCCCGTATCGCCGGCGGTAATCAAAGGCATCACGGAAGCATCGGCAACACGCAAGCCGACAATGCCGCGCACACGCAATTCGCTATCCACCACCGCATGCGTATCGTCGTCCCTGCCCATTTTGCAGGTACCAACCGGATTTGCCCCTGCTATCGCAATGCTTCCGGCCAGACGCAATAAATCATCGTCGGTTTTCAGTTCCTGCAAGGCATGCGCTTGCAAGGCCGGCGCCGCGACAATTTTGCGCGTCAAACGTATGGCATCCTGCGCAACCTGCCGGTCTTCCGGCGTACTCAGGTAATTCATCGCAATAACCGGTGCAGCCAAGGCATCCGGCGCAGCGATGCGCACATGACCCCGTGCACCCGGCTTTACATTGCACACCCGGACGGTAAAGGCCGGGAAAGAATCCAGTTGCCCATCCACAGATTCTTGCGACCAGGGTTGAACCTGGTAGGAAAGATTGGGTGTCGCTTGAGCCGGATCGGAACGCACCATTGCGCCCAAGGGCGCCGGGACGGTGGATAGCACACCGTTCTTTTTCAGCAGGTACTCCAGGCCCATTGCTGCCGTGCCCATCCAACCGCGCCGTATGGTATTCAGGGATTTTGCACCGCTTATCTTGAATGTCATTTGCAGTGGCAAATGATCCTGCAGGTTTTCGCCAACGCCGGGCGCATCGTGCACCGGTGCGATTCCATGCTGTTGCAACAAGGCCGCCGGGCCTATTCCCGAGCGCTGCAATATCTGCGGCGAACCGAATGCGCCGGCAGTCAGGATTGTTTCACGTGAAACATCAGCGGTCCATTCCCGACCACCGCCAAGGAATTCGACTCCTGTGCATACAGTGCCATTCTCGGTTTTCTGCATGATCAAACGTGTTACCTGCGATCCTGTCATGATGTCCAGATTGCCGCGCCGCATGATTGTGCGCAAGAATGCCTTGGCCGTATTCCAGCGCAAACCGCTCTTTTGGTTGATGTCGAAGTAAGCGCAGCCTTCTTCCGTACTGCCGCGACCGAAATCATCCATCTCCGGAATGCCGCTTTGCGCAGCTGCTGTACGGAAGGCATCCAGAATACTCCACCTCAATTGCTGCTTTTCCACCCGCCAGTCGCCTCCTGCACCGTGGAAATTGTTGGCACCGGCAGAATAATCTTCACTTTTTTTAAACAGCGGCAATACCTGCTCCCAACGCCAGCTCGCATCGCCCGTCAATTCTGCCCAGCGATCGTAGTCCTGTGCCTGCCCACGCTGATAAATCATCCCATTGATGGAAGATGAACCACCGAGGATCTTGCCGCTGGGATAAGACACGCTGCGTCCGTTCAAACCGGCATCCGGCTGAGTGCGATAGCGCCAGTCGGTACGCGGATTATCGTTCACGTGCAGAAAACCTATGGGCAAATGCACGCGGAAGTAATCATCCTTCGCCCCCGCCTCCAGCAATAAAACCGAGATATTCGGATCTTGCGTCAATCGATTGGCCAGCACACAGCCGGCCGTTCCTGCTCCTACAATGATGTAGTCGTATTTCCCTGCGGATTCGGCCATTGTCTCTATCGTTATTATTTATTGATGGTGGAATTACGATTGTTGATATTGCATTAAGCAAACATCATCGCAGTCGCTACTTACAATCGACTGACAGGATGACTTTATCTTCACATCTACTTGCTGGTCGGCATGGCGAATTCCGCACCTTTGCTGATGGATTCCGGCCAGCGCTGCATGACCGATTTATAGCGTGTATAAAACTTGATGCCCTCTTCGCCATAGGCATGCGTATCGCCAAACATCGAACGCTTCCAGCCACCGAAGGAATGCCAGGCCATAGGTACCGGAATAGGTACGTTGATGCCTATCATGCCGACTTCAACCCGACGCGAAAACTCGCGTGCCGTATTTCCATCTGAAGTAAAGAGTGCAACACCGTTGCCGAATTCATGCGTATTAATCAAATCCAGGGCAGCGGTGAAATCCGGCACACGTACCACGCACAATACCGGACCAAAAATCTCTTCCTGATAGATCGTCATTTCCGGCGTCACATTATCAAACAGGCAACCACCGAGAAAAAATCCATTACTGTGTCCATCTACCTTCAAACCTCGTCCATCTACCAGCAATTTTGCCCCAGACTTGATGCCTGCTTCGATATATCCTTCGATTTTCGCTTTATGCGCCGCACTGACCACCGGCCCCATTTCAGCATCGCTCTCCATACCATTCTTGACCTTCAGAGATTTCACTCTCGGTATCAAGGCATCGACCAATTTATCCGCAACACTGCCAACCGCAACGGCAACGGAGATCGCCATGCAACGCTCACCTGCCGAACCGTAAGCAGCGCCTATCAAGGCATCAACCGCCTGCTCCAGATTGGCATCCGGCATCACCACCAGATGATTCTTGGCGCCACCCAGGGCCTGTACCCGCAATGGATATGGTCCTTTGCGCGCAGCACCGGTCTGATAAATATATTCTGCAATGGGCGTGGAACCGACAAAAGACACTGCTTTTACATCCGGATGCTGCAACAAGCCATCGACCGCACGCTTATCACCCTGCAATACATTGAAAACGCCGTCAGGCAAGCCTGCCTGATGCAGGAGTTCCGCCACCATCAACGATGGCGATGGATCGCGTTCGGATGGCTTCAGAATGAAGGTATTGCCGGTTGCCAGCGCTACCGGTGCCATCCACATCGGCACCATGAAAGGAAAATTGAAAGGCGTAATGCCGGCCGTCACCCCCAGCGGTTGACGCAAATTCCAGTTATCGATGCCACCGCCAATATTGTCGGAAAACTGGGTTTTCAATAACTGCGGTACACCGCAGGCAAACTCGACCACTTCCAGTCCGCGCGTGACTTCACCTCTGGCATCTGAAAATACTTTGCCGTGTTCACGTGTAATCGCCGCCGCCAGATCGTTGTGATGCTTCTCTATCAGATCCTTGAATTTGAACAGAATGCGCGCCCGCTTCAAAGGAGCCATCTGGGCCCATGCCGGCGCAGCGGCTTTGGCTGCAGCAACCGCTGTTTGCACATCCGCATCGCTGGCCAGAACCACGTTTGCGCTGATTTCACCTGTAGCCGGATTGAACACCGGCTGCTGCCCGCCCCCTACCGTTTTCGTCAAATGCCCATTGATGTAATGTTCTATTGTTGAAACTGCAGAATTCTTCATCGTGATTCCCTCAAGATAAGGATTTTTCAATTGTCAGAGACGGTACCGCATGCACAAAAGACTACCACGAGGCGGCAATTTAATTGCTTGATGAAACACCCAGAGTACTGTGGACAAACCTCTGCAAAAGACGTGGATAGCTTGTGGATAAGAATATGAAGAAAAGTCTCACGTTTTTTATGCAGAATCTATCCTTGCCTGATACACCGTTTATGCAGGCTTTATCCTGTTCACAAGTAATTGATTTTAAACTCGCTTATATGGTTATCCACAGAAAACTGCCTGCGTTAACTATTACTACTAAACATATATATAAACAATTAAGTTAAAACCAGAAACCTCATCGAAGCATCAAAATGCAAAAAACAAAGTCAAAAGCCTTTATAAAAATTCCTCATTTGTTCTTGGATCAGTCATGAGCACTCATCCAATCAGAATAGGCGTTATTAGCGCATTGCGCGAAGAACAGGCCGGCTTGATCGACATCATGCAAGATCCGATTACGATGACACGCGGAATGCGGGACTACGTAAGCGGTCGTTTATGGGGAATTGAATGTGTTTGCGTGTTGTCGCGCATCGGTAAGGTGGCAGCAGCAGCCACTACAGCGACTTTGATTGAAAAGTTCGGGGTCAGTCACGTTATCTTCACTGGCGTGGCAGGAGCAGCCGATTCAAGGCTTCATGTCGGCGATATCGTGGTTGCCAGACAGCTGGTTCAGCACGATATGAATGCTGAACCTTTATTTCCACGTTATGAAGTGCCGCTAACCGGGCTCTCGCATTTCTATTCCGACCAGATATTGTCTAAACAATTATTAAATGCAGCGCAGGAATTCATCCGTATAGATTTTCATTCGACAATTACCGACCATGACAAACAACAGTTTCGCCTGGTACAGCCGCGAATACACGAAGGTTTGATTGCCAGCGGCGACGAATTTATCGCCGGTGGTGAGCAGTTGAAAAAAATCACAGACAAGTTGCAGGATGTACTGGCGGTTGAAATGGAAGGTGCTGCAGTGGCTCAAGTCTGTTTTGAGTTTGGCATTCCGTTTGCCATAGTACGGACAATTTCAGATAGCGCGAATGAAGATTCGCCTGTCGATTTTGTGCAATTCCTGGAAAAGGTTGCTGCATTTTATGCATATTGCATCGTTAAGCGATTTATCGCGATACATCGAGACGAACAGATTTTGATTTGAGATATTGAAGGTAAAGAAAGCTGTTTTTTCTTTGTTTTCAGGTGTTCGATGGAGAATCTGGTTTTATCTTGGTTGTTTATATATATGTTTAGTAGTAATAGTTAACACAGGTCGTTTTCTGTGGATAAGCGAAGTAAACGAAAAAGAATCAAGGACTTGAAGGAAGTATAAAGTCGGCATAAAAGGTGTATCTGTACAGGATAGATTCTGCATAAAAAACATGCAGCCGGATTTGCCCGGATTGTCCACATGCTATTCACCTCTTTTGCATGGACTTATCCACAGTCGGTTTGAGCAATAGGCTGTGCGTGCAATACGCAAACAGGATTGAGTAGTACGGCAGCCATTCCTATGCCGGCTTCTTGCTTTTATAGGTTTTGCCTGGCGGCGGCGCAACAGGTTTGGCTTGCGCCTCTTTCAACAAAACCTTGCATTTACTCTCTTCATTCGAGCCTACATTCACCAACGGTAAAAGCGCTGTTACCGGCGCCAATGCACCAAGTGCAATTGCACTACCGGCTTTCAATGCCAGTACACCCTTATCTACATTTACCCTGGGTGTTTTGAAATCGCCAGCCACGTATAAGGGAGTGCGCAGGGAAACGATGCGCAAGCCTTTGCTTTTTGGATTGATCGTCAGATCCAGTTTTTCCTGCGCCAGATCGATTTTTCCTGTGACATAGAGCGTTGCATCGTTGGTATCCACGATCAGCGTGCGGGTCTGGACGATGCCGTTGGTAACTGCCAGATCGGTGGCCATGCAATTCAGCTGTACCTGCTTGTCGCCAAACAGTTCCGACAAGATGATATTGCCTATATTCAAACCGATTTGTTCCAGCAGTAATTTGCTGATCGTGCCCTCATTGATCAGCGCCTTGATTTCACCATTCGAGTTTGCCAGCATGCTGGCTATAGAGTTGCCGGTAGCTGACAGTGAAGTATCGCCATTGATTTCGCCAAAGCTGGCCTGCATGGGCTGAAAGGTCGGAAATAGTTGCTTGAGTTTCAAATGACGGGCCGAGATCTTTGCTTCGGCCTTGATGATATTGTCGCGACCATCCAGTTTGATATTGCCTGTCATATTGCCGCCGGCAACACCGAAATTCAATGGTGTCAGTGTCACGACACGATCATTCAATTTCAAATGCGTATCCAGATTTTCTATCGGCAAGGATGCGTCGCGGATGATTTTACGACCGCTTATTTTGACATCGGCATCCATGCTGCCCCAGCGTTCCGTTGTGAATTTTTCTACCGGCAATATCTTGTTTGCTGGTTGCGTGACAGCCACGCCGCGTTCTTTTTTACTTTGATTGGAATCGGCACCGATGACGGGGCCCAGATCGCTTAATCTCAGCAGGTTCGAAACCACACTGCCGGACAGCAAGGGGCGCGGCTTTTTCGATTCATACGTCAGCGTACCGTTGATGTCGCTTGCGCCTACCTTGCCGCTGAATTTATCGTAAGTCCAATTGCCGCCAAGAGCATTGGTGGTTCCGATCAGATGTCCTTCGGTGGAAAATTCCGGTGTCTTTGGCAAGGTGATGCCTGTAAGCGGATAAAGATCGGCCATGCTGGCGCCGGATAGGTGCAATTGCATATCGATTGCTGCCAGGTCCTGCGGCTTGGTAACGTTGCCCTTTACCCGAATCGAGGTTTGTCCCACATTCAATTGCGCCTGCAGCGGGAAAGGTTTATCCACGTTTTTCAAGGCCAGCAAGGCTCCCACCTTGCCATCGCCGCTGATGCGGGCGCCATTGAAAGTACCGGACAATTTCCAGCCCATTACAAAATCGTTGGCAGCATCCGGCTCCAGCGTATCGATACTGGCTTTTGCATCGATATGCTTGAGCTCATCTCTCAGGCTTATTTCACCTTCATGGAAAAGCAGGCCCTGCAAATCAAGCGCCCACGCAGATGGTGCGTTTTGCTTGAAGGTCCAGTTATTCCGGCCGTCGCGCAGGCGTTCCAGTTTTACGATCGGATCATCCAGCTGCAGGGTCGGAATGACGATGGTTTTGTTTAGCAGGGGTAAGGGATTGACAGAAAAAGTGATGTGCCCGACTTCCACCATATTGGGGCCGGTTTGGGACCCGTCAGGATTAGCCAGTGTGACGTCTTGCGCGCTCAGCCGCGGCACCGGTACCCAGTCGCGCCAGGTGCCGGTACTCACTTGCGGTCGTTGCCAGGCAAGGTCCAAATCACCGTTGATGGCAAAGTCGCGCCCTGTCGCTTCGCTGACGTGCGCATTGATCCATGGTCGCGCATGGTTCCAGTCGAATGCAAGCAGGAAGATGACGCAGGCAAATACGATCGCAGATGGCCCGATCGCGCTCCACATAATTATTTTTTTCGTGCGCGGCATAAAACTCAAATCTGTAAGAATCGAACAGGTATGACGACCTTATAACTTGTGAGTTCAATAAGATATTTCTTTCAGGAAGCTTGGGCATTAAGTAAAAATTCTTACGGGCAATAAAAAACCCGCTGCAAGCGGGTTTCAAGTAGTTAGCCGAGAATGATTACGGACGTTTTTTAACCCGTCCGATACCATCGTCGGTACTGGTAATCAATTGTTCGCGCAACCATTTGTGCGCAGGGTTGCGTGCATCGCGCTCATGCCACAGCATATCGACGTGAACCTCCGGCAAGACAAATGGCAAATCCTTGGCGATCAAGGCTTCTTCCATGCCGGTCGAGGCGATCAGGTGACGTGGTAAGACGGTAATCAAGTCCGAGCTTGCAACAACCTTCCCTGCGGTAAAAAACTGGTTAACTGTTAGCAGAATACGGCGTTCGCGTCCGAGTTCGGACAAGGCATCGTCCATCAAACCTTTAGCGCGCCCGGAGAAGCTCACCAATAAATGATGCGCCGCACAATATGCATCCAGTGTCAGCTCGCCTTTTGCCAGAGGATGATTTTTCCGCATCACGCACACGTATTCGCCAGTGTACAAACGCTCATGGCGAATTTGCGAAACAGCAGTATTTTGGCCGCTGGCCAGTTGCGCTGCCACGCCAGGGAAAAATCCTATCGCCAGATCTATATCGCCGCGCAACAACATAGGTCGCGGTTCGCGCGTAGTCAAAGGCACCATGCGCACGTTCAGGCCAGGCGCCTCCTTTTCAATTGCGCGTACCAGAAAAGGCAGCCACAAGGCGGCCGTTGCATCGGCCATGGCCATGCGAAACGTTGTGGTGGCGCGGGATACGTCGAAGGTATCGGGTGTTACGGCAGATTCCAGGTCGGATAAGGCGCGACGGACAACAGGCCACAATTCGGTTGCCCGCGAAGTTGGTTTGACGCCATGCGCGGTACGAATTACCAGCTCATCGCCCAAGGCATCGCGCAGGCGACGCAAGGCATTCGACACGGCAGGTTGTGTCATTGCCAATAAATTTGCGGCGCGGGTCAGATTCTGCTCGGTCATCACAGCGTCGAATACGCGCAGCAGGTTTAAATCCAGTGTAAGAAAACTCATATTTTTATCAGCAAAGGTAGTAAGGCTAGCAAAGGCTAGTCATATTCACGAAAAGTATAACTGGTATCCTAATTTGTAATTGGATTTATATCTCTATCATACCTATACTGCAATGCAACAACACAGATTAATTATTGAAAAGAGGAAATTATCATGTCCACATTATCGAATAACTCCTACTCCAGCCAAGCCGCTATCGCGATCCCTGTTGCATTGGCTGCCATCGGTTTCGCCTACAGCCCGGCACGTCCACTCATCGGCCTGGCGCTTGTCGCTGCCCTGGTTCTGCTGTTCAAGCCATTGGCCGTTGCAGCCCTGCGCACCGCTTTGCTGATTCTCACACCACGCCAAGCGGTTGCGGTGGCAAAAGCAGGCAAGCCTTACGTTAAAAGCCCGGTACAAACGATCTATGCATTGAACCGTAAAGCCAACCAGATTGCGCAAACACAACCGGAACTCGCTGCCAAGCTGCGTATGCAAGCTTATGCTCCAGCGCTTGCAAAACCAGTTGTTGCGGCAGTTCAGCCACAAACTTCGGTCAAATCGCGTTTTGCATTGAACAGCAAGGCAAACCGGATTGCACAAACACAACCGGAACTCGCTGCCCAGTTGCGCATGGAAGCAGCTTACTGCTTAACGCACTAAATAGGTTTTCGTTGATACAAATAGACGTTTTTAAGACATTAAGTTCAATGCAGGTTTTAGTACGCAAAGTTCATACCGGTTATATCGCACGGATGTTGCCATGGTCGCTGCGTGTGCAAGAGTTGTTTGTAGTGGCTTTGTTAAGTGGCAGCGGCGGACTGACCAGCATGATCGTGACGCAGGTACTGCGACCAGGTATTGCACGTATGGCCAAACGTTGGACGGCGTCTGAAACGATGGGTCATCAACAGTGACCCAAACAAGGTTTTTACCGTGTCTCCTCCTCCCTCTCAAGGAAGGTTTTAAGCCCCGCAGCCTGAGCCAGCGGGGCTTTTTTTCGTCCATTGTTCTGTTGCTTTTTGTTGTTTGAGACGGCTATTTTTCCAGCTGTCATGATAAAGACTTTAATTTGGTGCAAAATACTGTAACGTGATTGTTTTCGATTGCCTTGCCGGGGTCGTTCGGGTGAGGCAGTGATGTTGATACTTAACTACGGAGTCAAGCAACTTGGGCCGTCTCATTAAAAACAACTACACCAATATCGCATTGTTGAAAGAGCTGATGACTACGCCGCCAATGACGGCGCAACAACATGCAGAGATCATGCGCAAGCGCATCGCACATCGCAGGATGGTTGAAGAAGCCAAAGAATTGAAAACCGCCAGCGAAGACGTATTCGAAGGCCATTAAAAAGCGCGGATCTCCGCGCTTTTTTGTTTCCGCCCTCTTTCTCTTTGCCCGCCTCAAGTTAAGAGGCCGGCTCGATCAGGTGTTTATTTTGCCGACGGGAAGAACAGCTGTTCGCCTTCGATTTTGTACGAAGCGATTTTCTTTTGGCCTTCAGCAGACGTCAGGTAATCGATGAACTGTTTCGCACCCTTGTAGTTGATGCCAGGATGTTTCGCCGGATTGACTGCGATCACGCCGTAGGGATTGAACATCTTCTTGTCGCCTTGCACGGCAATCGTCAAACCGGTTTTGGCACGATAGGCACCGTAGGTTGCGCGATCGCTCAGCGTGTATGCCTGCAGCTCGGCCGCCATCGTCAACACTTCACCCATGCCCAGGCCGGCAGAGACATAAGCGCTGCCTTGCGGTTGTGAGCCCACTTCCTTCCAGTATTTTTTCTCCATGACGTCGGTGCCGGAATTGTCGCCGCGCGAAATGAATTTGGCTTTGCTATCAACAATCTTCTTCATGGCCGCGAGAACATCGGTGCTGCCCTTGATGCCTGCAGGGTCGCTGTTTGGGCCAACGATGATGAAATCGTTGTACATCACGTCGCGGCGATCGACGCCATGCCCATCAGCCACGAATTTGTCTTCCAGGGTACGGGCATGTACCAGCGTGACATCGACGTCACCGTTCTTTGCCAGTTCCAGCGCCTTGCCGGTACCGACCGAGATGACGTGTACCTTGGAATTGGTCTTGGCTTCAAAGTCAGGCAGGATATACGGCAACAAGCCGGAGCTTTCGGTACTCGTAGTGGTCGATAGCTTGATGATTTGCTGGGCAAAACCGAATGGTGTGACCAGCGCGGCGGCCAAAGCGACCGAGGCAAAACGAAGTAGTGAGCGACGTGACATGATTCCTCCTGAAAGAACTGATGAAAATGGCTGCGAACCGCTAACGGCGCGCAGCCATGCTAATGCGCAGCAACAATGACGACAAGCCTGCTGCGATGAAACAGGGTTAAAGGACTTTATTTGTCCGCAATGCTTCCAGCACGATGTCTTTCAATCCGTCGCCGCCGTGTTCTACATGCTCCATCAATTTGCGGCGCATAGGCGGCGCCCATGAACGCTTCAGATGGCCGCTGATATCTTTCAGCGATTGCGTGCGATCCGTCATCGTCTCGAAAAAATCACCGATCTGGTTTGCCATGGTAACTAAATTATCTACAGTGCTGTGACTCATACCTCTTCCTTTACTTGGTTTTGTCGCGCATCAATCGATGCGATTGCGCGTATACGACATGACTGTTATTGCGGATGAATCCAACCAGCGTAACGTTTGCTTCCTTGGCCAATTGAATGGCCAGACTGGTAGGCGCGGAAATAGCAGCCAGAAAACCGATGCCCATCGTTGCCGATTTCTGCACCATTTCGTAACTGGCGCGGCTGGTAATCAGCGCGGCGCCATTGCCGAAGTCGCGCTTTTCATTTGCCATTGCACCGATCAATTTATCCAGTGCATTGTGGCGGCCGATATCTTCACGTACCAGATCGATGGAGCCGTCCGCATTCATCCACGCTGCTGCATGCGTTGCGCCGGTATAGCGCTGCAGGCGCTGCTTTGCCTGCATGGCTTTCATGCCGGCATGAATCTGCTCGCCGGAAAACGGAGTACTTCCTGCAACAGCACCCGGATGGCGTACTGCCTGTGCCAATGTTTCGGCGCCACACAATCCGCAACCGGTACGACCGGTCAGGTTGCGACGCTTGTCTTTCAGCGTGACAAATCGTTCTGTCGCGATTTGCATCTGTACCTGGATACCTTCGCATCCCGGCACTACTTCGCACTCGTACAGTTCAGACTTGTCTTTCAGTATCCCTTCGCTCAATGAAAAGCCGAGCGCAAAGTCTTCCAGATCGTAAGGCGAGGCCAGCATCACCGCATGCGAGATGCCGTTATATTCCAGTGCGATCGGTACTTCTTCCGCGACATCATCCTCGCAGAACTCACGCCGATCCGCGTCCCATTTTTCTACTGAGACCGGGACCAGCGCGGTGCGCTCTTCGTCGGAGATGGCGTTCATCTACGTCTTTCCTGCTCTTACTTCGCGACTGCAGATTCTTTTGGAATCATCTGCTCACTAGCAAAACTTTCTTGCTGAGTGTTGAAGCGATTGTAAGTACGCTGCCATTCGGACGGCTGGCTGACCGGCATGATCTGCACGGCCGTTACCTTGTACTCAGGGCAGTTGGTAGCCCAGTCAGATGAACTGGTCGTAATCACGTTCGCACCTGACTCCGGGAAGTGGAAGGTGGTGTAGACCACGCCTGGCTGAATGTTTTCCGTAATGTCCGCACGCAATACCGTCTCACCAGCACGCGATTGAATACCTACCCAATCGTTCTGCTTGATGCCGCGATCCAGCGCATCCTGTGGATGGATCTCGAGTCTATCTTCGCTGTGCCACGTATTGTTGTGCGTGCGACGGGTTTGAGCCCCCACGTTGTATTGCGACAGAATGCGGCCGGTAGTCAGAATCAACGGGAATTTTTTGTTAACCTTTTCACCGGCACCGAAGTACTTGGTGTCGATGAACTTGCCTTTGCCGCGGACGAATTCGCCGATGTGCATCGTCGGTGTACCTTCTGGCGCCGCATCGTTGCATGGCCACTGGATGCTGCCGCCAAGCTCGTCGATACGCTTGAAGCTCACGCCGGTGAAGGTCGGCGTCAGGGAAGCGATTTCATCCATGATTTCACGTGGATGCTTGTAGCTCATTGGATAGCCCAATGCGTTCGACAGCATGCAGGTGACTTCCCAATCGCCTTTGCCGGCTTTTGGCGGCATCACCTTGCGGACGCGCGAAATGCGACGTTCTGCATTGGTGAAAGTACCGTCTTTTTCCAGGAAGGACGAACCCGGCAGGAACACGTGTGCGTATTTTGCGGTTTCATTCAGGAAGATATCCTGCACAACGATACATTCCATGGA